>NZ_JADBRW010000007.1:0-17884 GCF_020247025.1 Microcystis sp. M109S1 | reverse complement strand
TTCCCAAATGCGTTTAACCGCTATGGGATAGAGAGGTGCGTAGTTCACCCAAGGAGAATCAATCTCTCGAAGTAAAAGTGAAGGGAATTTCTGAAATGGAATTCAGTCTGTCTATATTTGACTATACTTTTACTAACTATCCATAACTGAGATGGAGGGGACAGTGCCGGCAAAAACTCCCTAGCTAGACCAGTCTCCTCCAGATGATCTGCATAAAAACTTAAGAATGATCCCCGTCTGGTGATAGACTTTTGACTGTTAAGGAAACAAACTCACTAGATAAATATAGATCAGCTGTAGGGAGGATCATCGAGTGGAAAGTACGCTAGGGTTAGAAATTATCGAAGTGGTCGAACAGGCTGCCATTGCCTCCTCGAAGTGGATGGGTAAAGGCGAAAAAAATACCGCCGATCACGTCGCTGTAGAAGCGATGCGCGAACGGATGAATAAAATCCATATGCGCGGTCGCATCGTTATTGGAGAAGGGGAAAGAGACGAAGCTCCCATGCTCTATATTGGCGAAGAAGTGGGTATCTGCACCCAACTCGATGCCAAACAATATTGTAATCCCGACGAATTAGTCGAAATCGATATTGCCGTCGATCCCTGCGAAGGCACTAACTTGGTTGCCTACGGTCAAAATGGTTCTATGGCCGTGTTAGCGATCTCCGAAAAAGGTGGGTTATTCGCCGCTCCTGACTTTTATATGAAAAAATTAGCCGCTCCCCCGGCAGCTAAAGGTCATGTGGATATTAATAAATCGGCGACGGAAAACCTGAAAGTCCTTTCCGATTGTCTCAATCGTTCGATCGAAGAACTGGTGGTAGTAGTTATGGATCGTCCCCGTCACAAGGAATTAATCCAAGAAATCCGCAACGCCGGGGCCAGAGTTCGTCTGATCAGCGATGGTGACGTATCGGCCGCTATTTCCTGCGCTTTTGCGGGAACTAATATTCATGCTCTCATGGGTATCGGTGCCGCTCCGGAAGGGGTAATCTCGGCGGCGGCTATGCGTTGTCTAGGCGGTCACTTCCAGGGACAATTAATCTATGATCCCGAAGTGGTCAAAACCGGTTTAATCGGCGAAAGCAGAGAGGGTAATATCGCTCGTCTGCAAGAAATGGGTATCACCAATCCCGATCGCGTTTACGGTTGCGAAGAATTAGCCAGTGGCCAAACCGTCCTCTTTGCCGCCTGTGGGATCACCCCCGGCACCCTGATGGAAGGGGTACGCTTCTTCCATGGTGGCGCTCGTACCCAAAGCTTGGTTATCTCCACCCAATCGAAAACCGCGCGCTTTGTCGATACCGTTCACCTGTTCGACCAACCCAAATACATTCAACTGAGATAATTCTCTGACCCGGTGGGGTGGGTATGGCTCACCTCGCCCCCATTGGTAAAAATATATAAAGTTTTTTTTCAAACATCTTTTATTTGCATCCCGATGGGGACTAAATTGCAACAATTAGAGAGGTAGTTGCTAGTACCCCAAATTCTCATAAAACATAGCCAAATCTATCTTTATCTACTACTATAGAGTTGCTTGACTAGATTTTGTGGCAAAATGAAATATGTTACACCGAAAGAAGCCTCCCAATTACTTGGGGTCAGTATCTCCTCCCTTCGACGATGGGAATCAGACGGAAAAATCAAAAGTATCCGTACCCCAGGAGGACAACGCCGCTACTGTCTCGAAGACTACGAGCCGGAAAGTAAGTCCATTATCTGTTACGCCAGAGTTTCCACTCACGGGCAAAAGGACGACCTCGAAAGACAAGCTGAATTTCTACGCTCAAAATATCCCAGAGCCGAAATTATTACAGAGATTGGAAGCGGACTCAATTTTAAACGGAAGCGATTCCTCTCTATTCTGGAGCGAATACATCAAAGAAATGTCGCACTGCTTGCCGTTGCCTACCCAGACCGGCTGGCTCGATTCGGTTTCCCCCTTATTGAGTGGCTCTGTGAGCAATGTGAATGCAAACTCGTGGTTCTCAATGAATCTAAGCTCTCTCCCCAGGAAGAACTCATCCAAGATATTTTGTCCATCCTCCACTGTTTCTCTGCTAGGTTTTACGGACTGCGAAAATACCAAAAGCAAGCCGAAAAAATCCTACAAGAAGAACCCACGCAATCGCTCCAAGAAGGAGAAGCCCAACAGTGTCTCAAGGATCAGGGTCTTTCCCTCTAAGGAGTTGCACAAGGTCTGGAAACAATGGTTAGCGGCTTATCGCTGGCTCTATAACCAGACGATTGACCTGCTTGGCTCGGGAGCAAAGCCTAATATCTACGAGATGCAAGCCACCCTGCGTTCTTTTCCCAAACCAGATTGGGTGAAGGCGTTACCAGGACATCAACTTCAAGAGGCAGTGGCGGACGCTTGTGACGCTTATCAGCAAGCATTGGCCAATAATGGCTCGGCTCGTTTTAAGTCCTGTCGTGCCACCTCTCAGGTAATTAAATTTAAGCCAGGGAATTTCAAGAACGGGACTTGGTATCCGAGAGCAACTAAAGGACTATCCTTTACTTCTCCCCAAGAAATTCCTACTGCTTGCGAGTACGGCACTCAATTAGTTTATTGTCGTCATCAATGGTTTGCTTGTTTTCCGACCTTAAAACCTGTTCAGGTGACTCTTGAAAAGCGAGTGATTGCCCTAGACCCAGGCGTAAGAACTTTTTTGACGGGCTATGACGGAGAAACCATCTTGGAAGTTGGCGGGAAAGACATCGGAGCAATACATCGTCTTTGCCTGCATCTCGACCAACTTTGTTCAAGGATTAGCACATCGAAGTCACAACGCCAACGCTATAAAATGCGTAAAGCCGCTAGTCGGTTACGGGGTCGTATCCAAAACTTAGTCAAAGACCTTCATGCCAAAACTGCTTCTTTTCTAGTAAGGCACTATAAGGTAATCTTTTTACCGACCTTTGAGACAAGTCAAATGAGTTCAAAGTCCACTAGAAAAATTCAGCGGAAGTCGGTACGCAGCCTCTTAACCTGGAGTCATTACCGATTTGCTCAACACTTACAGCAGGCGGCAAACCGACAGGGAGTTTTGGTGGTTCGTTGTAACGAGTCCTATACCTCAAAAACTTGCCCGGAATGTGGTCATATCCACGAAAAATTGGCTGGTTCAAAAACTTTTAAGTGCCCTCAGTGTGGTTATCAAGCCCCAAGAGATTGGCACGGCGCACGGAATATAATGTTTCGTGCTTTGCAGGCAACAGCCGTCATCTTTCGGGATGATGCCGTACTTTTTCAAGGTTTGGGTAGCGATACTCAGCTTTGCTTAGGTTAAATGTTGCACATAACGCACTGATCTTTATCAATAATTTTTGTAGCCTGAGCAACATTTGTAGGAGAACATAAATGAATATTGCTGTAGTGGGCTTGAGTCACAAGACAGCCCCTGTGGAAATTCGCGAAAAATTGAGTATCCCGGAAGCGAAAATCGAGTCCGCTCTTACCCACCTCAAGGGTTATCCCCACATCCAAGAGGTGGCTATTATCAGTACCTGTAACCGTTTGGAGATCTACGCCGTGGTTACGGATACGGAAAAGGGCGTGGTAGAAATTACCCAGTTTCTCGCTGAAATCGGGCATATTCCCCTTAATGTCCTGCGTCGTTATCTGTTTACCCTGCTGCATCAGGATGCTGTCCGTCATCTGCTGCGGGTGTCGGCCGGTTTAGAAAGTCTTGTCCTCGGTGAAGGGCAAATTCTCGCTCAAGTTAAAAATACCCATAAATTAGCCCAGAAGTACAATACTATTAGTCAATTACTCGATCGCCTGTTTAAACAAGCGATGACTGCCGGTAAACGCGTCCGCACGGAAACCAGCATCGGCACGGGAGCCGTATCGATCAGTTCGGCGGCGGTGGAGTTAGCCCATGCTAAGGTGGCAGACCTCAGCAGCAAGAAAATCGCTATTATCGGGGCAGGGAAAATGTCCCGATTATTAGTTACTCACCTTCTGGCTAAGGGTTCTCAGCAAATTGCGATCGTTAATCGCTCCCAAAGACGGGCCCAGGAGTTGGCCCGTGAATTTCCTCACCTACCGCTGCAACTATATGGCTTAGAAGAGATGATGGCTATCGTAGCGGCATCGGATATCGTCTTTACCAGTACCGGAGCCACGGAACCAATTTTAACTAAAACTTTATTGACAGAAGTGACGATTTCTGCTATGTCCCTGATGTTAATCGATATTTCCGTTCCCCGCAACGTCCATACCGACGTGAAGGAATTGGCACAAGTGCAAGCTTTTAACGTCGATGATCTCAAAGCGGTGGTTGCCGCCAATCAGGAAAGTCGCCGTCAGATGGCCAGGGAAGCAGAGGCACTCCTAGAGCAGGAAGTGGAAGCTTTCGAGCTTTGGTGGCGTTCTTTGGACACTGTACCGACAATTAGCTGTTTAAGAAGCAAAATTGAAGATATTCGCGAACAGGAATTAGAAAAGGCCCTCTCCCGTTTGGGGACGGAATTCGCCGAAAAACACCAAGAAGTTATCGAAGCGATGACCCGCGGTATCGTTAATAAAATCCTTCACGAACCCATGGTACAACTGCGCGCCCAACAGGATATCGAAGCGCGCAAGCGCTGTTTACAATCCCTGCAAATGCTCTTTAATCTCAGTGTCGGGGAGGAATATAGTTAGGGGCCGACAATTGACAAAAATTAAGGGCGATTCTATTGGTCTGTCAAGGTGATTTTGCGGGATTGGGAGCGGATAATTTTGCCGGATTCCCCTATCCACAATTTCAAGATTGACAGACCACTAGACTTTTGGCTGTAGAAATGCGGTAATTATGCCCAAATTGAGGGGGTGTTTAACTGATGGAAGTGGGATAGAGGAGGGTGTGGGACCGCAGGGAGCGGTATAATTGATAGTTAGGCTGTTAAAAACTGAGTTCTCTCTTTCACAGAGTCGTCATCAATTCCATTGTTAGCTTGTTATACTTGGAAAAGCATACTAAGCCTGAGTAATATGGAAAACCTTGCAGAAAAAGTAGCCTTAGCAGAAAAAGTAGCCTTACTCGAAAAAGCAGTCTCAGATGAGAGAAAAAGGCTGTCGTCTGATAGACTTGACATTTCTTTTGGGGAGTTGATCAACCTCTACAAAAATAATGAATTAATAATTAGACCAGAGTATCAGAGATTATTCCGATGGTCAGAAGCACAAAAAACTGCACTTATAGAATCGATTCTACTCTCGATTCCAATTCCTCCAATATTTGTGGCCGAGGATAAAAACGGTGTATGGGAATTAGTCGATGGATTGCAACGTGTTTCTACTTTCATAAGTTTTTTTGGTGAACTAAACGTTAGTGGATGGACAATTGACTATCAAGAAGATATAGACAGATCAGGAGTCGAAGAAGAAGAAGAAATTGATGAGGAAAACGGGGAAGAAACTGGAGAGAGAAAAACTATAAATAAATGGACTTTGCAAGAAGGAGGATTAGTTAAAAGCTTGAAAGGCTTTAATATTGACAATCTTCCAACAAATCTAAAAATAAACTTGAAAAGGGCTGTTTGTAGAGTTGAAATTTTGAGAGGAGAAAGTAGTACCTCCATGAAGTATGAGTTGTTCAAAAGACTCAACTCTGGAGGTTCAAAATTAACTCCACAGGAGATAAGAAATGCAATTTATCGAGGGGTTAATCCCAGGCTTAACGAGCTTTTACTAAAAGTTAGTAAAAGCGAAGTTTTCAAATCTCTTACTCAATTAAGTAATGGCAAACTTAATGAATTATATGATCAAGAATTAGTTCTTAGGTTTTTTGCTTTCTACAAAAATGCTCAAAATGTTAATGAAAATATGGAGAAGTTTTTAAACTATTTTATGGAGAAAACTGTTAAGAACGCTAGTTTTGAATATGATGTTTATGAATCTCTCATCATGAGAGTTTTAGAGTTAATTTACAAAATAGAAGACAACAAGATATTTAGAAACGAGAGAAACTTATTTGTTCCAGCTTATTTTGAGGGGATATTAATCGGAGTTGCTCAAAATATCGAGACGTATGCTGAAAACCTTGAACTTTTGAAATCAAAGATAACACAATTAAAAAGTGACAACGACTTCAAAAGATATTCTGGAACCGCTTCTAATAGTAGAAGTCGGATTAGAAATCGTCTTAAAAGAGTAGATGAAATTTTTCAATAATAAACTTAGCAATAGGCTATGGATGATTTTGATAGGGCATTGCAAGAGATTATTGAAGAGAGAATATCTGTTCTTTTCGAAATTGAGAGAGCAATTTTTACGAGAAGGTACTCTCTATCTTCAAAGCATCAAGACATTTTCTCAACTCAATCAATATCGATGATTTATTCTTTATGGGAAAGCTTTATCCAAAAATCTTTCAACCTCTATATTGATGAACTTAATAATGTTGGCAGAGATCTTCATGATTTTTGCGATGAAATAGTTATTCACCACATGGAAAACTCCTTTAAACAGTTCAAGGAATATCCTACAAATGACAATAGAAAAGTAAGTTTTTTTGCTTCACTTAAAGCGTTTCACGCTAGGGATAGCTGCACTATTTCAAGAGTTGTTAATACCGAGAGTAATGTTGGTTTCAACGTCTTAAACAAATTACTCAAGAGCTTTGCACTTGAAAAGTTTCCAGAACATTGGAAGAATTATGCACATCCGAATCCTAATTTAAAGGAATCCTTAGAGTTATTTCTGCGGTTACGCAATGCTGTAGCTCATGGAGGTGATTTAGCACCAGAGGAGAGGATTGACCAACAAGTCTATGTCAGATTTAAGAATTTGGTAATAGATTTGATGTACGAAATCCGATTGAAAATGCTGTATGGTCTTAAACATGAAACATTTTGTAAAAAATAGCAGGTAATAGTGTGATCGCCAATCTGGTCGGGTGCTTTAAGTTAACGCATCCTTGAGTGGAATACTAAATCCAGTTATTAAAAACTGATTATTTATTCTCCCCTTTGCATTAGTGCCTCTTGCATGAGTGCCTGTCTTGATATGTAGCCTATACTCAACGGATTTAGTATAACTCGTTCACTGGCTCGATGGGTATTAACGGGAAGTTGACGCAAAAATAAAAGCTTTTTTGCATAATTATCTTGAATAGATACTAACAAATCATCAGAGGAATTACTACAGTGATGGCATAACCAAGGCGCAAAAGAAGTTAAGAGAATTGTCAAGTTATCTCCTGATAGTTAATTAGGATGATCAACAAAAAAGCGATCGAAGGGACAAAAATTGCTACAATAACTGACGTGACCTCAATTAAAGACGAGATTGATAGCCTATGCAACGCCGTGAATTTTTGCTGCTCAGTGGCAGTTTAGGCGGTTTTAGCTTGGCAGCTTGCGCTCATCAAATTTTACAGCCCGTTACTTCCAAAAATCCCCCTGAGTCGGCTGTTAAACAAGCACAAAAAGCGAAAAAAGTCAAGATAATCGTGATTAGTGACCTTAATAGTCAATACGGTTCCACTACTTACGATCCCGAAATCGATCGAGCTATCCCCTTAATTATCAATAATAAACCCGATCTGGTCCTCTGTGGTGGCGACATGGTGGCAGGACAAAAAAGCAGCTTGACAGAGGCAGCAATTAACGCCATGTGGTCAGCCTTTGATCGCCATATCGCCGCACCCCTGCGAGCTGCTAAAATACCTTTTGGTTTTACCATCGGTAATCATGACGCTTCTGGAGCTTTATCGGCAGGAAAATTTATCTATGCTAAAGAGAGACAATTAGCCCTGGATTATTGGCAAAACCCCCAACATGATACAAGTTTAAATTTTATCGATAAAACCGGCTTTCCTTTTTATTATACTTTCACTCAAAATGGTATATTCTATCTAGTTTGGGATGCCTCCACTCATTTAATCTCTCAGGAACAACTAAATTGGGCAGCAAAAAACTTGAGTAGTACCGACGCTAAAAATGCTAAAATGCGGCTAGTAATCGGTCATTTACCCCTCTACGGTATTGCCGTGGGCAGAAATCGACCGGGGGATTATTTAGCCGATGCCGAGAAATTAAGAGCGTTTTTAGAAGGCTATCAGGTGCATACTTATATTAGTGGCCACGCTCACGCTTACTATCCGGGTAAACGGGGGCAATTACAATTATTACACGCGGGAGCTTTAGGCAGTGGACCGCGACGGTTATTGAACAGTGAACAAGCGCCCAGAAAAACCCTAACAATTGTCGATATTAATCCCAATCAACAGGAAACAGTTTACACCACCTACGACATGAAAACCCAAGAGGCGATCAATATTACCAGTTTACCTCCTTTGATTATGGCTCCCAACGGGCAAGTTTTACGTCGAGATATTCCATCGGTTAACTAGAAAGGAATTCCCATAATGGCCACTATCATCAGCACCGTTAATATGAAAGGAGGAGTAGGAAAAACTACCCTGACCGTCAACCTTGCCACCTGTTTAGCTAAATTTCAGCAAAAACGAGTCCTTGTCCTCGATTTAGACGCTCAAATCAGTGCGACTCTTAGCTTAATGTCTCCCCACGAATTCGCTCAACTGCGTCGCAAAAAACGCACTTTAAGCTATTTATTAGAAGCAATTATCAAACCCAATCCCTACAATAAATTAACTATTGATGATATTATTGTCCCTTCAGTCTGTGAAATACAAGGCTTAGATCTACTGCCGGGAGACATCGAACTTTATGATGAATATGTCGTCTCAGAAACCCTGCACCACCAAGCAATTTTACAGGAAGATTTAGGCTTTGATCATGCTTGGAATAACTTGGAAAGAATCTTAATTCAAAAAATCATTGATCCCATTCAAGACCGTTACGATTATATTATCATGGATTGCGCTCCAGGCTATAATCTTTTAACTCGTAGTGGTCTATGTAGCAGTCATTTTTATTTACTACCTGCCCGTCCAGAACCTTTATCAATTGTCGGCATTCAGCTATTAGAAAGAAGAATAGTTAAACTGAAAGCTAGTCATCAAGAAACCGAACCGATTAACCCCGGTTTACTCGGTATAGTTTTTATTCTTTCTGGTGGTGGCCTACTCAGTCGCTACTATAATCAAGTCATGCGCCGGGTACAACAGGATTTTCAAGCCCATCAAATTTTTGCTAATGCGATTCCTATGGATGTTAATGTAGCTAAAGCTGTTGATATGTTCGTGCCTGCGGTGGCAGCTATGCCCTCTTCTAGTGGTTCCAAAGCTTTTATGAAACTCACAGAAGAATTCTTGATGAAAGCCAAAAAATAGGAGATAATTACTATGGTCATTGAGTGGTTAGAATTTCAAGTTAAACCCGAAGCTAGGGAAAAATTTATCCAAAAAGATCAAAAAATTTGGACAAAGTTTTTAGCAAAACAAGCGGGGTTTTTAGGTAAAGAAATTTGGATTAATCCCGCCATCGAGGAAGAATTAATTATCGTTGTCCATTGGCAAACGAAAGAACAGTGGAAAGCTATACCCCAAAATTTACTTGATGACACCGAGTCCAAATTTTCCCTAGCCATGGGAAAAGATAATTATCAATTACTCAAAGTCAAGGAATTTCAGGTCAGAAAATTTCGAGAAAATTGTCAGAACAATTTAGAATCTATGGGAACCTGATAAAAAATCAATTCATCTTTTTGTCCCCTCTCAACCTAGCCAAACTTGTCATGAGGGGCTAAAGTGTGCTATAAGCAGTCAGACCCTTTCATGGTCTTTATTCTTTCCGATTAGGTAAATTACTGATGACTGAAGCTAAACGCGCCCTAATTACCGGCATCACCGGCCAAGATGGTTCCTATCTGAGCGAATTATTATTAGAAAAAGGTTATCAAGTCCACGGTATCATCCGTCGTACCTCAACCTTTAACACCGATCGCATCGATCATATCTACACTGACCCCCACCAGCCCGATACTAAATTATTTCTTCATTATGGCGACCTCACCGACGGCACGACCCTGCGGCGTATCCTCGAACAAGTGCAACCGGTAGAAGTGTATAATTTAGGGGCCCAATCCCATGTGCGAGTTAGTTTTGATGCCCCAGAATACACCGTCGATGCTGTGGGGGTGGGGGTCTTAAGATTACTAGAAGCAATTCGGGATTACCAAAAAAGAACCGGCATCGAAGTCCGTTTCTATCAAGCAGGTTCCTCGGAAATGTTCGGGAAAGTCATGGAAGTTCCCCAAAAAGAAACCACGCCATTTTATCCCCGCAGTCCCTACGCTTGTGCGAAAGTTTACGGTCACTGGCAAACGGTCAACTATCGGGAATCCTACGACTTATTTGCCTGTAACGGCATTTTATTTAACCATGAATCCCCCCGTCGTGGAGAAACTTTTGTCACGCGCAAAATTACCCGCGCTTTGGCCCGAATTATTGCCGGACAACAGAAAAAACTTTATTTAGGAAATCTCGATTCTAAACGGGATTGGGGTTATGCTAAGGATTATGTGCGGGCGATGTGGTTAATGTTACAACAGCAAGAACCAGATGATTATGTAGTGGCGACAAATGAAACCTATTCTATCCGGGAGTTTCTCGATATTTCTTTCCAATACGTTAATTTAAATTGGCAGGATTATGTGGAGTTTGATGAACGTTATTTGCGTCCGGCGGAAGTGGATTTATTGATAGGAGATTCCACAAAAGCCAGAGAGAAATTAGGTTGGCAGCCGTCGGTAACGTTCGAGGGACTGGTAAAATTAATGGTAGATGCGGATTTAGCGGCTTTGGGGATTAATCTTAATAACGGTGGTGATAGCGGACAGTTATTAAAAGATTTGGCTTATCTTCGCAATCGTTCAATGACAACTGTGGATTAAAGAGGTAAAAATATGCTGAATTTAAGCGAACAAAGAATCGTTGTCACTGGGGGGGCCGGATTTTTAGGTCGGCAAGTAGTTAATCAATTAATTGCAGCGGGGGCAAATCCCGAAAAAATTACAATTCCTCGGTCAAAGGATTGTGATTTAAGAGTTTGGGAAAACTGTCAACGTTTAGCCGACCAAGAAGATTTAATTATCCATTTGGCAGCCCATGTGGGAGGCATCGGTCTCAATCGGGAAAAACCCGCCGAATTATTCTATGATAATTTGATGATGGGAACCCAATTAATTCACGCTGCCTATCTAGCAGGAGTGCAAAAATTTGTCTGTGTGGGGACAATTTGTGCCTATCCAAAATTTACTCCAGTACCTTTCCGTGAAGACGATTTATGGTCAGGATATCCCGAAGAAACCAATGCGCCCTATGGTATCGCTAAAAAGGCTTTATTGGTACAATTAGAGTCTTATCGTTTGCAGTATGGTTTCAACGGAATTTATCTTTTACCGGTGAATTTATACGGCCCAGAGGATAATTTTGATCCGGGTAGTTCCCATGTAATTCCTGCTTTAATTCGTAAGGTTTATGAGGCACAACAACGGGGGGATAAACAACTTCCTGTCTGGGGAGATGGTAGTCCAACCCGGGAGTTTCTCTACTCCACCGATGCAGCGCGAGGCATTGTCATGGCCAGTCAATTCTATAATGAATCAGACCCGGTTAATCTTGGTACAAATTATGAGATTTCTATCAAGGATTTAGTTGAATTAATCTGTGATTTAATGGGTTTTGATGGCGAAATTGTTTGGGAAATAGATAAACCGAATGGTCAACCGCGACGCTGTTTAGATACAACCCGCGCTAAGGAAAAATTCGGTTTTGTTTCCCAAATGGAATTTAAAGAAGGTTTGCGAAAAACCATTGAATGGTATAGGCAAAACGCCGCTTAGTCCAGATATCAGGTGTGTTATTTATTTATCTAACACACCTGATTTTTTTTCAGCTTACTGCCCGGTAAAATCAGAACGAAGGGTTAATTTTAAATCTTCCTTGGGGTTAATTGACAATAATTCCACCGATTCTCCTCGTAATAACCAACCGGCTAATACTTCTAATCCCCCTCCTCGCAATAATCCCTCGCTAACCGGTTGGTCAGAAGTAAAAGAAGCGAGGACAGAAGCGGCCGATTTTCCTAATACTGCACCCTGAATAATTTTGTCGGGGTTAACTCCTTTAATTATCCTTTCTAGACGAGTGAAAACTGCCGAAATAGCATCAATAGATTTTTCTTGGGGTTGACGGGTTTTTAAAAAGATTTTTTGGGATAGAAAACGCGAACCTTGACCATTGGGTTTAATTTCTCCGATAATCTGACTACCATCGGGAATAATTATCTGTCCTTGGGAATTTTTGATATTATCAGTTACGGTCAAAGATAAAGAAAAAGTTTCTTCTTTGGTTAAAAGAATTTTTTCCCCTTGCTCGTATTTTACAGGGATGTCTGTGCCGGCAGGAATTAATCGATCATTCCCCAAAGGAATCGGTTTAATCGGGTTAATTGGGGCGAATTGACGTGCGATCGCAGGAGTCAAGGAAAGGGAGACCACAACGAAAGAAGCACTTAAAAGCATTGTTAATAGGGTCAGAGGATGATGACGACCCTGCTTTTGAAAATTTAGCATCTTACCCTTGAGTTTCCTAGTGGGAGCGAGTTAAAGATAGAGACGAAAGCGGAAAAAAGTTTGTTTCCAAGCAAGAAAATGAGGTAAAAAGGGGAGTCTTAGCAAAAAATAGCCGATATTTTCTACTAATTGCTAGTTATTAGTTTATTTGGTCTATTGGAACGCCAAAACTCTTGATTTGTCCGCAGTTCTTAGTTTGGCACGGTTAATGGAGAACAAGAACTATTTATGATAGGATTATAGGTTCAATCCTATCAAAAAAAATCACCCGATCGAATTAGAATCTGTGAAAAAATGTAACAATTGTGACAAAAAACTGAAGAAACCTCTGATCGGGTTGCCACCGATCCCAAACTCAGGACAAGGGGTCATCTAAACCTGGCCCCACAGAAACGGCACACCTTCGCTTTCGGTTGAATTAACTCAGCACAATGAGGACAAGGAACCCTATCCCTGTCCTGTGATCGAACAGAAACAGTTCTCTCGCTATTCCAAGTCACGATCAACCCAAAAAGAGCCACTAGCACCCCAACTGCTGGATTAAAGGCCATCATTACAAACCCAAAAATCAGCATACTCAAACCAATAAATTTATCCATAAGCTCCTCTTGTAGATAACCTTGCTCATAAACCCGAACCACCCCCAATGCCTATGAGCCAAATCACACATCGGCCACCCTACCTCAGAAAGATGAGAAATAAGCCAACTAAAGATAGAAATAGAGAGAGTGAAAGATTGCTAGACTCACAGAGGTGGATAGCTAAAAAAGTCTCGCCTCTAACCCCATAATGACACAATTAACTTTAAGTTTTGCGATCAAGTAAGCCAAAAATATTCTCCCCCATCACCCGCGAACCGGATGCTGTTGCTAAAATAATCTTCATAGGGGAGAGCGCGGGAAGTTTCCAAATATCATCCTTTTTGTCCTGTACTTAGGAGTAGATTATGTTTACTAAACTTAATAATTTGTGGAATCAGTTTTTCAGGAGATCAAGAAGGATTAATGATAAACCATTAAATAAAGTAAGTTTATTGGTAATAATAATTGTTGATATTTTCATCTTAGTTAATGTTTTTACAGGATTAGATGATATTAGTAGGTGGCATTTAAGCCCCCAACAAGTATATCCTTGTTACAGCGCATGGCAAAGTTACAAGAAAAATAATAGTCCAGATAGAGATTATGATTTAATTACAACTTTTTTAGTTGATTATAAAAATAATTATCAAGATGAAGAAATAGGACATTTAGGTAAAGTTTCTCCAATTTGTTTGCAATATGCTGATATTAAAAATAAGTTAAATAATAAAGAAAATAAAACTTTATTAAGTAAAATACAAACAAAACAAGATAATATTAATATACTAGAAAATAATAATAGAATTATTAGAAGTCAATATGATTCTACCCTATTAGAGAAAATTGCTGGACAGTCTGCCAACAATTCGATAAACTGGGTAAAAGCGGAAGAGGCAAAACAGAAACTAGAGGAAAATAATAAAAAAATATCAAAAATCAAAGAAGAAATTGTTAAGCTAAAAAATGAACTACTACAAAAACCATCGAGTCAAAATTTACTTGCTTTCATGAGAAATGAAAGTAAATTTAATGATGTGGAAGCTGGTTATAAAAATGCGTCTTTTTGGTATCCTAGCATTCAATTAGGTTTTCAGGTTTTATTTTTAGCACCATTAATAATTATTGCGTTATTAGTGAATCAGTATGCCCAAAGTCGCGGCTATGGTTTAATAGCGTTAATTAGTTGGCATTTATTAGTTATTTTCTTCATTCCTTTAATTTTCAAAGCTTTTGAATTTTTGCAAATTGGTATTATTGCACAATTCATTTTTGATATTATCGGTGCTATCTTTGGAGGTTTAGTATTTTTAGTTCAATATGTTTATATTCTGTTAATCCCTTTGTTCGGTTTTGCTGTTATTAAATTTTTGCAAAAGTTTGTTTTTAATACCAAGTCTCAAGCAGCAAAACGAGTACAAAAATCACAATGTATTAACTGCGCTAAAACGATTAAAAATCAAGATGCTCATTGTCCCCATTGCGGTTATTATCAATATGTAGAATGTCATCATTGCCATGAGTTAACTTATAAAAATTTACCTTATTGTTATCATTGTGGTACTGCACAAACTTATGATAGTTAATAGTCCCCAAGCTACCGAAACGAGCAAAGAGAGAACCGCCACTTTATCAACTAATCAATTATGGATTTACTCGAATACCAAGCCAAGGAAATATTTGCTCAAGTCGGCATCCCCATTTTACCTTCCCAACCAATCCACGAACCGGGGGGACTAAAAAGATTAAACATTCCCTATCCGGTCGTGCTAAAGTCCCAGGTACGCACGGGAGGCCGGGGAAAAGCAGGAGGAGTGAAATTTGTCGCTAATACCATCGATGCGATCGCTGCTGCCCATGCTATCTTTCATTTACCGATCGCCGGAGAATATCCAGAGGTAATCCTAGCAGAAGCCCGGTATAATCCGCAACAAGAGATATTTTTAGCCATTTTACTCGATTATCATCTGCAAAGACCAGTTTTACTGGGTGCGAGTCAAGGGGGGATGGATGTGGACAGTTTACTGGAAACCATGCAAAAAGTGGTCATCGAAGCGAGATTTTCCCCCTATCTCTGTCGGCAATTAGCCGTATCTATGGGTTTAAGAGGGTCTTTGATCGAGTCTATCAGTCAAATTCTCGAAAAAATGTATAGTCTCTTTGTCAGCAAAGATCTCGATATTATCGAGATTAATCCCCTGGGTATCAACGAAGCTGGGGAAGTGATGGCCCTAGATGGCAAAATAAGTGTTAATGATGCCGCTTTAGCTAGACATCTCGATCTCCTAGCTTTGACCCCACCCCAATTACAATCCCCTTGGTCGATAATTGATCAAACTGGCCGAATAGCGATGATCAGTAATGGCCAGGGTTTGATGTCCACTGTCTGGGATGCCTTAGCCAGCAAGGGGGCAAAACTGGCAGCATGGCTTATACTGGAGGAAAGACTAGAATTAGAGCAATTAAACGAGCAAATAGAGGCCGGTCTGCAACAATTCCAACTATTGCCTGATTTAAAAGTGGTTATCGTTGATATTGTCAGTTATCCCGACTTTGGCCAAAAAGCGATCGAGAGTATTAGCAATTACTACCGCAGTTATAGCCCATTATCACCCAGCCGGAGCAGCGGCGAACGGATGATCCGGGCCACCCGACAGGAAAGACAAACCTTGGAACCCAGATCTTTTCCCAATCCCACCGTACCACAAATAATTTTTCGCGTCCTAGCTGACAGCAAAGCGAGGGATCTCAGTCAGAGTTTAGCTGATGTTAACTTTCATTGGTTAGAGTCTTTAGAAGAGGTAGTCACGGCAGCAATTAAATTAGCCTAGAATCAGTGATCAGCAGCAATTCTCATTTTGAAATAAATAGAGCATTAACCCCGATTTTGGAAGGCAAAATATAGTAGAAAGTGACTATTTTTCAGGGAGAGGCGATCACTAAAAAAACAATTGGTTGGATAAATTAAATATAAATACTCAAGCAATCAAAGGGATTGGCTGAGAACGAACGGGGTAAATTCAGGAAGATAGTTCTGTTTTTAGAATAGGGAATTCAAGGGAAATAAAAATTTATAATTATTGTCAGCTAAGGTAAAATGGGTGAGTTAGAAATCCACCAGCACGTCAAATTATTCCAAGATGGCTCAAAAAGCGGCAACCCTAGAAATTTCGGAATTAATGCAATTTTTACGTCAAGAATTAGATGATTTACCCGATGAGAGGAAACCTGGAAATAATACAAAATATCAGGTAGAAGATGCCTTGATGGCTGCATTTTCAGTCTTTTTTACTCAGTCGCCGTCTTTTTTAGACCATCAACGTTTAATGAAAAGCAATAAGGGAAAAGATAATGCTGAAAGTTTATTTTCAATTGAAAAAATTCCTGGGGATAATCAAATAAGAAATCTGTTAGAGCCAGTGCCAGCCTCTACTGTCTCTAGGACTTTTCAAAAAGTCTATCAATGGTTAAAGGAAAAGGGAGTTTTGAAAAAGTTTCTCTACTTAGATGGAGAAATTTTAGTGGCGTTAGATGGCACAGAATATTTCTCATCCAAGAAAATTCATTGCCCTCATTGTAACTGCCGTAATCATCGAAATGGAACTACAACTTATTTTCACGGCTGTGTCACACCTATGGTAGTTTCTCCTAATCAAAAACAAGTAATTAATTTAGAGCCAGAATTCATTAAAAAACAAGATGGACATCAAAAACAAGACTGTGAAAATGCGGCGGTTAAAAGATGGTTAAATAAGAATCATAAAAATAAGTATGGTTATCCTGTAACTCTTTTAGGAGACGACTTATATTCTCACGAACCTGTTTGTGAATTAGCGGTAAAACAAGGTTATAATTTTATTTTTGTTTGTTTAGAAACGTCGCATAAAACTTTATATGAATGGCTAGAATTTTTAGAAAAAAGTGGCGAAGTTACGACCGTCGAAAAGAAACAATGGGATGGACGAAAAAATCTAATTTATCGTTATCGTTATGCTTCTAGAGTTCCCTTGAGAGAGGGCGACTCAAGTCTCGAAGTTAATTGGTGTGAAGTGACTGTTATTAATGATAAAACTCAGAAAACTATCTACCAAAATAATTGGATAACTAATCATAAAATCACGGAAAATAATGTCGAAGAAATTGTCAAAGCTGGACGCGGCAGATGGAAAGTTGAAAATGAAGGCAATAACGTTCTTAAAAATCATGGTTATAATTTAGAGCATAACTTTGGTCATGGTCAGAATCATTTGTGCGAGTTCTTATTGTCTTTGAATTTACTAGCTTTTTTATTCCATACCGTTTTGGATTTAGTTAATTACACCTATCAAAAGATTCGTGAGCTATTAGTAACTCGGACTTCTTTCTTTAATGATATTCGTACCCTATTAAAATTTATTTGGTTTAAGAATTGGTCGGAATTTTTCTCATTTATTCTCAGCGAATATGTCCCATTTAAAAAAGTAAATTCTAGTTGAAAATGTCAGAACTCTTGAAGGAGAAAAAGAAAGTTGTTTATAAAAAAACTAAAAATTTTGTTAGAATTTCATCCAGATTTATGAGTTGAAATCGATTTTTCATGGACAGAGTTCTTAAAACCTGTCTATCTCCAGCGTTGGAGGATAATTATCTGTCAAAAAATAATGCTTCTACACAAGTTCTCTATTTAAATATAGCAATTCTCTGACTTATGAGGTACAGTAGCAACAGTGAGTAAACCAATTGCGAATATCTTTCTGAGTAACTTCTAACATAGCCAATTCAATCCCTTCTATTAAGTCTTTGTAAGTTCTCGCCTTCAGTTTTCTTA
>NZ_JADBRW010000069.1:0-15860 GCF_020247025.1 Microcystis sp. M109S1 | reverse complement strand
TGGCCGCAGGACTTGCGGTGTCAGTCTGTAGAGCGACCATAAGACCAGAACAGAGTAAATCTGTTAAGGCAGGTGCGGAACCCCGCAAGGGAAAGAAGCAGAAACCCAAATCGTGAGGGTTGGGAATCACCGTCCGTTTTACGGCGGTGAGGATGTCAAATAGGTGGTGATTCGGTAGTAGTGATGGTGGCTTAATCCTTTGCTTTGCTGTGCATTGTAGTCATGGATAAAATACCAAACAGTTCCCCAACGTGATTCTCCATTTTTTTAGAGAAAGATAGACTCTGTCTCACCAGTCGAGAAATCCTTTGTCGAAAGGTATTATTTAATCTTTCAATATGATTAGTTTGACCAGTTTCTTGACCAACCTGTCGATGACGTTTACTGGGAATTACTGTCTTATAGGACTCCCAAAAGTCTGTGTAAGCAACAGCGCATTGTCGGTAAACACCTGGTCGGCCTGTCCCAAAGTTTTTTGTCTGATTGACGACTCCTATCTCCTAAATAGCAACCAATAATTTCTCGGGTAGTTCTATCGATAGCTAACCAAATATATACCTTGATTTTCTTACAAAATACGAATGACCATAACTCATCACATTCTATGATTAATTTGCCTTTAGGTTTGTCTGTAACCTTGACCTGACGAGGGACTTGGCTAAATTTATTATTAACATAATTTTGTAACCATGACCAACTTACTCCAGTTACTCTAGCAATTCCTCGTCAGGAAATTCGTTCGAGCAAGAGTTTATCAATTAATTGTTTGGTTTCGTCAGAGACGGTTTTATTACTAGGATTAATTACCAAGACCACAATCTTTACACTTACGTTTGGGTTTGCCATTATGTGTAGAACCATTTTTGATGGTATGGCAAGAACCACATTTAGGACAACGAAATATTGAAGATGGTGAATCTTTTGTTAGAAGATTATGTTCTAAATCTTCATCGCCATCCAACCAAAATTTAATAATCCAAGAGAAGATTTTGATAAAAACAGCAATCATAAAAAGCAAATTCTTGAATCATAAAAAGCAAATTCTTGACATTTATCAGGTAATTATTTTTATTAGTCAATATTCTACACAACTCAGGCTAGATAAGCAAGGTAGCTCACCACTACTATCGGATCACTACCCTGCGTTCAAACCGCGTGGGGGAATTTTAGTACAAATGCTCACCACCCTCTCCCTGCTCCCTGCTCATAGACAGTCTTAACGAGCAATTTAGATAGTCAACAGCTTACTGCCGATTATTACCTCACCTTGGCGGCGTATTATTGACAATATTGAGAGCATAAAGGCGAAAACGCTCTAGATCGGCTTGCAGGGTTGATTCCACCACTCGACCGAGGAAAAGATTATCCATCAATTTTCCTAACCAACCTGGTATAGCATAGGCTGCTGTCAGTCGCACAATACTCCTACCATGACGGTCATAAAAACGAATTGCCCCGCGGTTAGGCAACCCGTCCACGGATTCCCATTGAATCATCTGGTGGGGGACAATTTTCAGTATCCGTGACAACCAAGTAAATTCTAGACCACCACTGGCTAACTTCCAACGGGAAAGCTCTGGCTCCTCCTCTAGAATTTTCACCGATTCGATCCATTTCATCCACTGGGGCATTTGTTCTAAATCTGACCAGAGCTCCCAAACCAGATCGATTGGTGCGTCCACTTCTACCTGTACACTATGTTCTAACCAAGTCATTCGTTAATTCTGGCGATGCTGAATATTTCTATGATAACGGCTATTAGTCTTTAGCTTTTGACTCAATGATAAAATAAAAACAATCTTCGAGGTTTAATTTTACTATGTTAATCAGAAAACTGCTCGAATGTGAGGAATTCATCGCTGGTGATCATACCCGATTGCGCGAGTTATTGCATCCCGATAAACAGCCGTTAAATCTACGTTATAGTTTAGCCCACGCCTGGGTAGATGTGGGGGAAACTTCTACTCCCCACGCTTTAAAAACTGCGGAAGTTTATTATATTTTGCAAGGACAAGGGGAAATGCACATCGATGAGGAAGTGCAGTTAGTGACTGTCGGTGCTGCCATTTATATACCTCCTCTAGCTAAACAATATATTCATAATTGTGGGGAGGAACCCTTAATTTTCTTGTGCATTGTCGATCCTGCTTGGCGACTAGAAGACGAAATTATCTTTGAGTAAACCTAATGAATATTGGCATTATTGGACTGGGTTTAATTGGTGGTTCCTTGAGCTTAGATTTCCGCTCACAAGGTTATAAAGTTTTGGGAGTTTCTCGTCAACAATACACCTGTGATATCGCTGTACAAAAAGGAGTGGTAGATGAATCTAGCACCAGTTTAGAATTATTAGCTACTGCCGATTTAATCTTTATCTGTACTCCTATACATTTAATTGTGCCAACTTTGGAAAAATTAACTCCCTATTTAAAAACCCAAACCATTGTCACCGATGTGGGATCAGTTAAAGGAGCAATTGTAGCCAATTGTGGCCAATTGTGGCCAAATTTTGTCGGTAGTCATCCCATGGCTGGGAAAACCGAACAGGGAATTAATGCAGCACAATTTGGTTTATTTGTCAATGCCCCATATCTGATTACTCCCCTTGAATCTACCCCTAACTTTGCCGTGGAAATCTTAACTGAAATCGTGCAGAAATTAGGCTGTAAAATTTATTATTCCTCCCCCGAAGAACACGATCAAGCCGTGGCATGGATTTCCCATCTGCCAGTAATGATTAGTACCAGTTTAATCCAAGCTTGTGCGAAAGAACAAGACCTGAATATTCGCCAATTAGCGGAAAATTTAGCTAGTTCTGGTTTTCGCGATACCAGTCGCGTCGGTGGTGGCAATCCCGAATTAGGTTTAATGATGGCTAAATACAATCGTCAAGCTTTATTGATATCTTTAGCAAATTATCGGCAAAATCTTGATCAAATTGTTGACTATATTGCAGGGGAAAAATGGCAGGAAATAGAGGAAATTCTCGTTTCTAGTCATCAATATAGAGCCAATTTTATCCAATAAAATACCATTTTGCCCAGCAATTATCCCGCAGCACTGTATCATAGATTTATACTCAGCAAACCAATAAAATGATATGACCACCTTTTTCGACTTTGAAGCCGAATTTGTTGACTCCTTACGTTGTATCCCAATGACCGTGAGAATGAAACTAGATACCTGTGGAGTTAAATTAAAATTATCCCATTGGATGCAGTTGAGTCAACCGGAAAGAATGGTATTAGTTAATATGGCTTGTACGACGGCAGCAGAAGCCAAAATCTATCGAGATTTTCTGCAAAAATTAATCGCCGAAAAAACTGGCAATCCCCCGGAAGAACTAGCAATAGCTCCGGATCCTGCTTGGCTAGATGATAGCCAGATTCCCGATACAGTCCGAGAAAAAGCCAGAGAATTCCAGATCGAAATTAGTTTAGAACAATGGCAAAAATTGCCACCATCCCAACGGTTTGCCCTGATTAAACTCAGTCGTCCGGGTCATGAAAATCTCAACTTCTATCCAGCCCTGAAAGAGTTCCATATAGTCGATGCCTAACTCAAAAACCTATGCTATGTTAAGTTTGTTTCTACCTTACTTTCATGACAAGCAAAAAGGCGATCGAGGCGAGAAATTAGTATTTTATACCAGATCAATCTCGAATTAAAACGGGGGGAAATAGCGGATGATAGCTGGTTTAATTAGTCCCAGCAAAGGTGAGATTTTCTGCCATGGCAAACCTTAACGGGACTTAATAAATAAATTGCAGGAACTCGCTGCTCTGGAACTTGGTCAATTCTCTTAATAAAAATGATAATTAATGAGCATATTCTTGGAAAATAATTATACAGTTTCCAGCCAGTCAAAAACTTGATTCAATTGCGACAAATCGATTAAACCGTACTGCCACAGAACCATCGGTAAAGAACCCACTGATGCTTCACAGAGACGCACAGCCATATCGAGGGAACGGGGGGAAATTGCTAATTTTTCCAAGAGGAAAGTGCGGAGTTGTTTTTGTTGATGAGCTTCCATGATTAAGGATCATTGGTAATGATAATCGGATTATTGAATAACTTATCCTCTATTAAAAAGAGATGCTTCCCTCACGGGGATCACCCAATTGGGTGATTTTGTCCACCAATCGGAATAATTTAAGAATTTATCCATAATATGTCCTACTATCCCGAAATTGCTAGTGGGGATATCAACACTTCCTTCACTTAGAAAAACGAGAAAGGGGAACTTTTGGGATAAGCTATTGATAACCTAGTTTTTGATCGAGTAGGAGAGAATTTCCCTCAATGAGTCATGTTCCTCAAGTTTCCGTGATTATTCCTTGCTATAATCAAGGTCGCTATCTTGATGATGCGATCACATCTGTTTTAGTGCAAACATACCAAAACTTTGAAATCCTGATCGTTGATGATGGATCCACAGAACCAGAAACCATCGAGATTTTACAAGATTATCAACAGCCAAAAACCCGGATTATCCGCACAGAAAATCAAGGGGTTGCCACAGCGAGAAATCTAGGAATTGCCCAAGCGCAAGGAACCTATATTCTTCCTCTTGATGCCGATGATAAAATTGCCGATTCCTATCTAGAAAAAGCGGTTACTTTGCTAGAAGGTAATGAGCAATTAGGTATAGTTTATTGCGAAGCGGAGTATTTTGGGGATAGACAAGGAATTTGGCCGCTGCCTGAGTATAAATTTCCTGATATATTAGTAGATAATATGATATTTTGCTCCGGTTTGTTTCGGAAATCCGACTGGGAAACTGTGGGGGGCTATAATACTAATTTAATTTATGGTTGGGAAGATCACGATTTCTGGCTATCTCTGATCGAATTAGGTCGAGAAGTCTATCGTATCCCGGAAGTGTTATTTTTCTATCGACAAAAAGCTGATTCTATGAGTCGCTCAATGACCGCAGAACACTATATTTATTCCTATACCCAACTTTTTTATAATCATCCCCAACTTTACTCACAAAATATCCAAGCCATTTTTGCTGCTTTAGTTACCTTAAAAGTCGATATATTCGCTCAGTTGGAACAGGCTAGAGAACGAATTAAACAATTAGAAATTCATGAACAAGAATTGCAACAAGAATTGCAAAAAAACCAATTGGATTATCGAGAAGCTGACAGTAAAATAGCCGCCATGGAAAAAAGTAAATTCTGGCAAATGAGAAGAGTTTGGATTAAAATGCAAAAATTGCTAGGTTTGCTGGAAAAAGACCCAATTTATTCCTAATGGAACTTGAACGCTAAACAAAGATCGAATCGATTATAATCATTACAGAGTAAGCACTTTACGATTTGACTTCTGGATCACGGTGTCAAGATTTAGATCGTCGATAATTCCTCGCCGGTTGGTGAGTCCTCCCTGTTTCATGGTTTCTTCTAGTTCGTTACTTTGGGTTTCCCAGTATTGAGTGCATTTTAGTCGGTCTTTGGGGTTGTAGATTTTGGCATCGGGGAGGACAATGGGGAAGATGCAAGCGTAGAAATCTCCATTTTTTGCGCTCTCGATTAACTCGAACATACAGTTACAGGAAAATGGATAATACAATAGGAAAATCTTAGCAAAAGTAGCCACAAAAATTGATAATATCAAGGGGAGAACTGAAAAAAGCAATTTAGCCGTTGCTACAGCAATTCTGGCGGGGTTAGTATTTAAGTAAGGAAATCACCATAAACTTATTAAGGGAAGAAATTATGGGCGAATCAGTCATTGATCAGGACATCCAAAAAAAAGGAAGACGATAAGAAGCGGTTTCTTTGATTCTACGGCTACTTAACCGTCGTTTAGGTGAAATATCCTCAACTGTAAGCCAAAAAATCCGAGAACTATCTCCAGAACAATTAGAAACTTTAGGAGAAGCGCTGCTCGATTTTGCCAGCTTGACATATCTGACCACTTGGTTATCGAAGATAGAAACTTAAATCCCCAGAAGATGTCTGCTCGTCCTGCGTTAAATTTTTAAATACTGGCTTTTTTTGTATTGATTTAACCATGGCTACCAGCGATATCTCCAATTCTGCTCACTCATCCCCAAAAACCCTGCCAAAACTGGGACTTTTCACCATGTTTCGCTTAGGACTCTTTCAAATGGGACTAGGTATTATGTCCCTGCTGACTTTGGGGGTTCTCAATCGGATTA
The DNA here is from genome assembly GCF_020247025.1 of Microcystis sp. M109S1. Taxonomy (NCBI): domain Bacteria; kingdom Bacillati; phylum Cyanobacteriota; class Cyanophyceae; order Chroococcales; family Microcystaceae; genus Microcystis; species Microcystis sp. M109S1. The sequence goes on along the minus strand of NZ_JADBRW010000069.1, from coordinate 9,688 downwards.
TGATCGATGAGTTAAAAGTTTTACCCTTTCTCGCCGCAGCTGCGATCGCTATGCACCAGTTTGTTAGTCCAGCGCGCATCTGGTTTGGGCAAAGATCCGATGGTAAAACTATTTTTGGTCATCATCGCAGCGGTTATGTCTGGATTGGGGCGGCAGTTTTTACCGCTTTAGCTTTTATTGCTTTGCAAGTAGTCTGGCAATTGGGACTTAGTATTCAAACTTCGGGATGGAGTACCATTTCCTACGCCTGGATTGCCCTCTTAGCCTTAATTTTCGCCCTCTACGGACTGGCTTTAAGCGCCAGTTCTACCCCTTTTGCTGCCCTCTTGGTGGATGTGTCCGATGAAGATAATCGATCGCAATTAGTTGGTATAGTTTGGTCAATGCTAATGGTGGGAATTGTCGTCGGGGCGATCGTTAGTTCTCGTTTGCTGGATACTCCCAATATCTGCGGTACAAATATTTTGACCTATGATCCGACCCAATCAGCCCCTATAGCCAATATTCCGCAACTACAGGCGAATATTAACCCCGTGTTCACGATTATGCCCGCTATCGTTTTCGGTCTCTGCATTTTAGCGACTTTTGGCGTAGAAAAAAAATATTCTCGTTTTAGTAGTCGGTCCACTCTTGTGCAAAGAGAGGATCAAATTACCTTCAAAGATGCCCTACAAGTTCTCACCGCTAGTCGGCAAACCGGTTTATTTTTCACCTTCCTGCTGATGATGACTTTGAGTTTATTTATGCAGGATGCAATTATGGAACCCTTTGGCGGCGAGGTTTTTGGGATGTGTATCGCCCAAACCACCCAATTAAACGCTTTTTGGGGAACCGGAACCCTTTTTGGTATTGCTGCCACGGGATTTATGCTCATTCCCCGCATCGGTAAACAAAAAACCACTAAATATGGCTGTATTTTTGCAACAATTTGTTTTATTCTCTTGATTTTTGCCGGCTTTTCTGCTAGTCAAAGTTTATTAAAATCAAGCTTGCTCTTTTTCGGTTTAGCTTCGGGAATGATTACTGCCGGAGCTACCAGTTTAATGTTAGATTTAACCGCCGCCGAAACCGCGGGAACTTTTATCGGCGCTTGGGGATTATCACAAGCGATCGCAAGGGGATTGGCCACGGTTTTAGGCGGTACGATTTTAAATATCGGTAAAGTTGTCTTTTCTAGTCCGGTTTTAGCCTATGGCTTAGTTTTCCTCGTGCAAGCATTGGGAATGATCCTGGCAGTTTGGTTATTAAGTCGCGTCGATGTCAAGGAATTTAAGGAAAATGCCCGATCAGCGATCGCAACGGTGATGAAAGGAGAGATCGACTAGCAAAAGCAAGCAAAAGTAAGATAACAGGAGAATTAGTCCGATCGGGGGAAGTTGGTTAGCAGCTTTTTTCCTATCCTAAAAGTAGAGAGGAAAACGAAAGAGGAGGCTAAAACGATGAAACGGACTTTAATGATTGCCCTAGGTTCCCTAGCTTCCTTACTGCTGATTAACCCCGTCGGTGCGGAAAATCCTCAACAGCTACAACAATTATTGAATACGCAGGAATGTCCGGGCTGTGATCTCCGCGGTGCAGATTTAAGGGGGGCGCATCTAATCGGTGCTGATTTGAGAAAAGCGAATTTACAGGGAGCTAATCTGGAGGAAGCTAACTTAGAGGGCGCAGATTTGACCGATGCCAATCTAGAAGGCGCAAATTTGACCGCAGCTTTTCTGACTAATGCCAGTTTGAATCAAGCTGATCTCGATGGAGTCAATTTCACCAGTGCCGTGATTTATGATGCCGATGTGACAGGTGCATCAATGGAGAGAATTAACTTGACAAATGCTCAGATTTATGGTACAGGCATCGCTGTTGGTGGTGGCAATCCCTAGATAGGGCGGGCTGAATAAGCATAAAAACCTTGTGGGGTAAGACTTTTAGACTTTTTTCCCCCAAAAAGTGCCTTAGCTAGGAGTGATTGGGAGGAAAATTCAGCTACTTTTTTCCTGAAAATTGGTAAAACCCCACACCCCACACCCTACACCCCACACCCTGTCCCCACTAAAAGACTTTTTCAGCAAACCCTAGCTAAAGAACGTCAATTTTAACTCTTGTTAAGCGATCGCTTTTGATAATTTCCCCGATTGAGTCTCACCGGGATTCTGGGACATCCGGCGCGATAATCAACAATTGTCCCTCCTTATCCTCGCGAATGGCTAGAATCGCCGGACGTTCATTTTCTGCCGACTGAGGGGATAACCCGCGAAAAACATAAGTCCAATTGTTATTTTGGATTAATAACCGCCAAACTCGCGGGGGATTGACTTTGCTATCATTCGTTTCTTTTCCCCGCAGCTCTTCGAGTAATTTAGTCTCACCGATAATTCGATAACCTTTGAGAGAAGGATCGGTAAAAACATCCTCCGGATTCCGACCGATCGCTATCTGTTTTTCTGGTAAAACTAAAGTGATAACTGGTAAGGTAGAAGTATCATTAACTGCATCGCGACGGGCATCGATCGCTCCCTGAATTCGAGCTAACTAAAAAAGAATAATTAATAGCCAAATAACAGCGATCAAATCTTTTCGGAGAGATTTGGGAATTCCCCGGACTAATAAACCTAGGAACTGAAATTTTTGATGAAATTTCCGTTTAGATTGACTGACAATTGAATAGGATGGCAGGGGAGACAAAATCCAGAGGGTAAATTGAATCGCGAAGGCAACGGCAACCAGCGCCAGAAACGTTCGCAGCAACGCCCCGAAATCGCCACAGAAGACCTGTATCGGCACAAAAAGGAAGGAACGCAAGGGCAAGTCCAGACGGTTAATCTCAAGGCTAAACCAGCCGAAATAGGCCCACCGATAGATCCATCCCGTAAAATAGAGAAAAATCCCCAGCAAACCGAGAAGACTGGCGAAGGTTCCTAGTATCTGTGTTCCGGGAGGGGGAGAATTCGGAGCGCTCACGGCAAAATGTCCCTGATTGGCGTTTTTGATCGCTATTCTACTCGATCGATCGGGTTCTATCGCCAGTTATTTGTATTTTATCAAGGAGAATAACCATGTCCATCGACGATCCCCGACAAGTTCGTTTTTTAATTGAGAAAATGGAAGCAAGTTTACCAATCCCTGTGCGTGCAACTCCCGAAACGTTAAAACTAGCTGAAACAAAAGGCGAGCGATACAAACCCGATCACCAGTTTTCGATCAATAAAATTTTCTACACGGGAGACGAGGGGGGAATTATTTGTTTCCTAAAAAATGAATCGGGAAAACAAACGGGTCTTATCTGTTCTTTAACCCATCTACGAATCGATAACGATCATCCGTTAGCGGCAGATATTCAGTCCTACCAGAAAAAGCGATCGATGCGGATCGCACTACAGGATGGTAAAACCGGAAAAGCCCTCCGTATTGCCAAACAAAACCGCCCGAACAAAGGTTTCGGAAAGTAAAAATATATTGACAAAAACCGCAGGTTGGGTTACGAGTAGTGCTAACCCACCGAATCCAATTATATTCGGGGAATAGGAATTTGATTAGTTGTCTCCCTGGGATGTTATTCCTACGCAGGTTCCCTACAATGGTAGGTCGTTAGATTAGAAAAGTCCTAACATTTTGGACGGATTATCGGCTATTTTTCTTTTTTTGCCTTTTTACTCCGCCGAGAAGACCGAGCGAACCCAAGAGAACGATTCCGGGCAAGGTAGAGGATTCGGGAACCGGTTGGAAATCGAGGCTAAAGGTTCCCGATGGTAATAGCGGGGTACGACCGTTTGCGGTATTCGTATCCATGAAGCGAAAGGTAGCGGAATAGGTTCCTAACGGCGCGTTCCCATCTGTTGAAAACACGGGAGTGAAAGCGAACCAATCTCCTTGCCCGATAACATAAGTATCGTTGACCGCGTTAAACAAATTTATTCCCGAAGCGTCCGTTACCGTCAAACCGGGCGTGATATCGATTAATTGTAGGGCGATCGTCGCCTCGTCTCCCAACAAGTCCTTCCAGCGACCCTTTCCCGTATTATAAATTGCGTTCACGTAAGGATCGGCGAGATCGTCGGTTAAATGGGCGACCGGACGTATTTTCAAATCCGAATACATATGAGCGTCCGTTTTCTGGCTAATATTCTTTCCCGCAAAAACGCCGCTACCCGGAAACAGGGGGATCGGGGGTAGGTCGAACCGTGTTTCGGGCAATCGGTTATTGGTACTGGTCTCTACCACTGTCGGATTCGTTGCCTCCCCCGTGTAACTATAAATACCGATGGCGTGGAAATGACTGATCTCGACGGGTTCATGTTGATGCGGGAACAGAAGCGATAGTCTCCCGTAGTTCGGATTGGCCAGAGCTTTATAAGTCCCGCCGGCTAGAGTCGGGAGTCCGTCTATCCCGACCATAATATGATGATGACTACTATGGGATTGGGCGAGGCTCGCGGTCGAACTAAGAAAGACGGCGGAAATCGAGACGAAAAAGGCATTTAAAACCTTATTAGTCAAAATAAACATATATTTTGTCAGAGATTTTGTTATACCTATTGTAATAAAGACTTTTCTGGAATTCAACAGACAGCGTGTCGTAGACAGGTGGCGCGTCTCTCCATAACCGCATGAGTATCTAAAACTGCTTTTAACACTTAAAGATCCTCTGCCGTAAAATCTCCCCACGCTTCTCGTCGGGTTTTATCGATATCTTCAGCCGAGGGAGCCTGTCCTAAATCGGCGCATATACCCCATAAAGATGGACGGGGTTGATTAATTTCTGCCGATTCCGATGCCATTTCTGCGGTAATTTTTTCGATCAGTTGCCGTTTCTCGATCGAGGATAATTTTTCCACCCACCGCATTAGCTCTTGTAGAGTCATATTTCTATCGCCCACCGCATAAAGGAGTAGCTTTATAAGTTTTAACATAAAGAGAAGATAAAACGCTTCCCCTTTGACAATCCCGACGCTAAAATATGGAAAAAACCCTCTAGAAAAAACCCTAGGTTGGGTTACTGTTACTCCTAACCCACCGCATCCAAGATCGAAAACAGAACCAACTAAATCCCGATCATTCAGGCAAGGTAAAGATGAAAAAACTCTACCCAATAATAACCGCAACTAGCCTAGTTTTTATCGCCTCTCTTGCTGGCTATCATCTACCAGCCACCGGCGATCAATCTCCCGTAATCCCCGTATTCATACCGGATGATACAAAAGTATCCTTAAAAAATGGCACTTCTCTATCCGGGAGATTAATCAAGTTCGATTCTCCAACAAAAATGATCGCTTTAGGGAGAGATTCAAAAACAAAAGAAGTGGCGATGAAAGAGATAGAACAGATAGAGTTTCAAGGGAAGGTTATTATCAGAGAATCCCGATCTCTTGTCATCAGTTAACCTCCTTTCATTAGTAGACCACAATGGGAGGAATCCTTGTTGAGGAGCCACCAACAACAGAGGAGAGAACGCTGGCAGGAACCTTTACAGAATTTCAAAATTATTGATGTTAATGAAGGAAAAGCGGAAGTAACTATAACCTCGCTAGATCCTCTAGAAATAAGAGGTATCGAGGTGGTAGCGAGTAAGAGTTCCTACGTTGTCGAGGAAATTAAATTCAACCCCTCGGACAAAATTGAGATTCAAGTAAACCCGCATTAAATTTCACAAAGGAGAGGTCAATTTTTTAGGCAATTAAGGAAGACTTTAAATGGAAAAGTTGGCTGATTTATTGTTCGATTGTTTTTGGTGATAGTGGATCGTTTAAGGTAGGATTAGCGAGGTCAAAAATGATGTCATTGATGAGATCTTCGTAATCGGTTTCATAGGCGATATCTTCTCTGCATTCGATGGCATCGGCCCAGTTTTCTAGGTCAGTGGCAGATAGAGCGTTATGGAGATAGCGATCGAGAATATCGATCAGATGCTCTTTTTTTAGGGTGATAATTGCTTCGCTACTGTCCCAAGGAAAGGTTTTTAGGATAGGGAGGATAGTTGATAGGAGTTGGTCAAAGTTGACTAGGGCGTTGAGGTATTCTTGTTTAGTTTTCATGGGTATTTTTGTTTGATGTGAACAATATAGTAATTATAATCTTTTGGTAATTGTCCATTTTGAACGCCGATTAAAGGGGAAACTATGAAAATAGACTATAATCAAGCCGCTAATGCCGCTTATATTCGTCGTTTTGAGGGAAAGGTTATTGATTCTGAGGAAGTAGCGCCGGGGATTGTTTATGATTACGATGAGGCGGACAGGGTTGTGGGGATTGAGATTTTAGGAGTCAAACAGAGAACGGCCGAACAATTGAAAAATATTGATTTTCCGTTGGAAGAGAATGAAAAACAAGAGATTAGACAATGGTTCGGAAAGTTAATACTAAATTGTTAAGTGATGTGAGAAATTCAGGAACTTTTCTGCAATATCCGACCTTTTTTCCTCTGGTCGATTTTATTGATATCTGGTATAATGGGGTCATATCAAGAGGATTTTGGGGAGAGGTGCGGGTAAATGGTGAAAATTCGCGAAGGTTGTTTTTTATTTTGTCTTTTCTTGATAAAAACAATACTTTTGAATTATTATTATGGGAGGTATTTAACTGATGCACCTCAAATTTAAATAGGATTGTTATCGCATTAAATTTAACAAGAGAGTTCAATATGATTAGCTTTGAAAACGCGCTGGAGTTGGTTAGTCAATTACCAAGAGAACAGCAAGAAATGTTAATCGAGATTGTTAAAAAGCGGTGTGTGGAGGTAAGAAGACAAGAGTTTTTGAGAGAATGTCAGGAGGGTTTGACAGAGTATCGGTCTGGTAATCTCCAACCGATGACAGTAGAAGATGTGATCGCGGAGTTAGATCGTTATTTGAAGGATTCTGAAGACGAATGAGGGAAATGTTAGCTTACGTCCTAGAAAGAGCCGGTGCTAAATCAGTAATTGCCAGTCTTTGGAGTGCGCCTGATGGCATAGAATTAGAAGACAAATCCTATGAGGCAATTACTTCGATTATGATGGCTAAATTCTATCAGAATCTCCAGAAAGGAATGAACAAAAGCGAAGCGATGAGAGAGGCAAAACTAAGCATGATTGAAAAATATCCCCATCCTTATTTTTGGTCGCCTTTTATCCTCATCGGTGCTGCCAATTAAACGGGCGATAAGAACTTTTGATCGCTGATAATCAGGATTATTTCCTAACTTTTAACTCCCGACATCTGCCGCATTTCTAAATATACTAATAAAGCGTTAATATCGGCGGGATTGACTCCGCCAATTCGCGAGGCTTGGCCGATGGTGGCGGGTTTAATTTTTGTTAATTTTTCCCTAGATTCCATTGACAAAGTTTCGATTTTCATGTAGTCAATATCGGGGGATAAATGTCGGTTACTGTGGCGACTAATTTGGTCGATTTGATTTTGTTGTCGTTTCAAATAACCGGAATATTTAATCTCAATTTCTACCCCTTCTCTTTCGGCTAAATTTAAATCGGGATTACCTAAACCATAGCGATCGAGATCGAGATAATGGAAGTTAGGACGACGCATTAAATCCGCTAAAGAGAGAGAACCTTTGATTTTTTGTTCCGTATCCTTAACGATGGCAATTGCCACCTCATCCCGTTCTTTAATTCTCGTTTCGTGTAAGCGTTCTTTTTCAGCGATAATATTAGCTTGTTTAGTTTGGAATAATTGCCAACGTCGGTCATCAATTAAGCCAATTTCTCGCCCTAAAGGTGTTAATCTTTGATCAGCATTATCCGATCGCAATACTAAGCGATATTCGGAACGACTGGTTAACATTCGATAGGGTTCCCGCAGATCCTTGGTACACAAATCATCGACCAAAGTTCCTAGATAACTTTCCTCCCGCGGAAAAACAATTAACTCTTTTCCTAAAGCAAACCGCGCCGCATTAATCCCCGCCACCAGTCCCTGGGCTGCCGCTTCTTCATAACCGGTAGTCCCGTTAATTTGTCCCGCACAAAATAACCCCTCAATCTTCTTCGTCATCAGGGTTGGATAACACTGAGTTGCCGGTAAATAATCGTATTCCACTGCATAAGCAGCACGCAACATCACACAGTTTTCTAAACCGGGTAAAGTCCGCAGCATGGCTAATTGAACATTTTCCGGCAGTCCCGTAGAAAACCCTTGGATATAAAGTTCGGGAATATCGCGCCCTTCCGGTTCGATAAAAATTTGATGACTTTCTTTATCGGCAAAACGGACGATTTTATCCTCAATACTGGGACAATAACGCGGACCTTTGGAGTCAATAAAACCGCCATAAATGGGGGATAAATGTAAATTATCTCTGATTAATTGATGAGTTGCCGCCGTGGTGCGGGTGAGATGACAGTTCATTTGTTCTCGTTCGATCCAGACATCGGGATCAAAACTAAACCAACGTACCTCGTCATCGGGCGGTTGCGGTTCCATACGGGAGTAATCGACCGAACGCTTATCCACACGGGCAGGAGTGCCAGTTTTTAGGCGACCGGTCTCGAATCCGAGACGATTTAGGGTATCTGTTAAACCCACCGCCGCAAATTCGCCCGCGCGTCCGGCTGCCATAGACTTGCCGCCGATCCAGATTTTGCCGCCTAAAAAAGTGCCAGTGGTTAAAATGACGGCTTTAGCGGCGAAACAAGTGCCGAAATAGGTTTCTACCCCTAAAACTTGCTCATTTGCCCCTAAAATCAGGTCTGTGACCATGCCTTCCCGAATAACCAGATTTGCTTGGGTTTCGACAATACCTTTCATAATTGCCGCGTATTCCCGTTTATCGGTTTGGGCGCGTAGGGCCCAGACTGCCGGTCCGCGAGAGGCATTAAGAACCCGTTTTTGCAGATAGGTGCGGTCGGCCATTTTGCCAATTTCGCCGCCTAAAGCGTCCACTTCGTGGGTTAATTGGGATTTAGCCGGACCACCGACGGCGGGGTTACAGGGTTGCCAAGCGATTTTATCGAGATTAAGGGTGAGGAGAAGGGTACGACAACCGAGACGGGCGCAAGCTAGGGCCGCTTCACAGCCGGAATGGCCCGCCCCGACGACGATGACATCAAATTCATCTTGAAAGTCTGCGGCTGAGGAGAAAGTCATACTCGATCGAGGGGAAAATTAATTAATCAGGCTAATATTCTAGCAATTTTTCTGAGTTTTCCCTCAAATATAATACAAGATTACTAATCAATTATATCTGGCTGAATAAATCTAAAAACCTCGTTGGGTAAGACTTTTAGACTTTTTGTCAATTAAAAAGTACTGGATATGGGAGTGAGCGGGGGGAAAATTCCGGGACTTTTTCCCTGAAAATTAGGTAATTGACCCCCTCAAAATCGCTAAAACCCCACACCCCACACCCCACACCCTACCCCCACGAAAAACTTTTTCAGCAACCCCTAATTAAGGTCATTGACTAACACCAAAGCGATCGCATAAATCTAAAAACAATCTATATAATTCCTATTTAACCTTGCCTTTTGAGGGCATTACTGGCTAAGTATTATAGGTGCTTATGATATCTTCACGATCGTTTAAAGATTTTGACATCCTCACCGCCGTAAACGGACGGCGATTCCTCACCACGCCACCTTTTTAGAATGGTCGCTGAATGGGGTTGACGCTTCACGGGATGCTGCTTCTTTAACAGAAGTCTTACGCTTTCCTCCACGTCCATTTAAAGTCTCCGAATGTCCTCCGGCGACCTTGATATT
>NZ_JADBRW010000068.1:0-28462 GCF_020247025.1 Microcystis sp. M109S1 | reverse complement strand
TGTCAGTCTGTAGAGCGACCATAAGACCAGAACAGAGTAAATCTGTTAAGGCAGGTGCGAAACCCCGCAAGGGAAAGAAGCAGAAACCTAAATCGTGAGGTTTGGGAATCACCGTCCGTTTACGGCGGTGAGGATGTCAAAGTTTCCCTAGATGTGTTAGCGGCAGTAGTGCCGAAAAGCAATTTCTTGGCTGGGTTAAAGACAATTCATCGACATCTATCTTAACTATAAGTTAAATTAATATTTAACAAAAATCGGCTTAAGGCTAAAAAAACAATTAACATTATGGCTCCAAATGCTTAGTAGTGGTTAGTTTAGCTAGATTGTAGATCGATGAAATTATCTAGAGATCGAGCAAGGAGCGTCAAGAATTCCAGGTTAGATATATAAGTAAATTTTATTTTAAGTTTATTTAAGACTGTCATTACTAATGCAAGGCTGAGTCAGGCAGATTTTCCCGTAGTATCAAAAATGAAACTCGCTCGCATCGTTCACTCTGACTGCGAGCGAGAGGCAATTGTAGAGACTGCCGCTTTCACTAGCATTTAATTAAGAGGAACAACCGATGGCAACTTATAAAGTCACACTGAAAAATGAAGCTGAAGGACTTAATACTACAATTGAGGTTCCCGATGATGAGTACATTCTCGATATAGCTGAAGAAGCAGGACTGGACTTACCTTATTCCTGCCGCGCGGGAGCTTGCTCCACCTGTGCCGGTAAACTTGTATCCGGTAGCGTTGATCAATCCGATCAATCCTTCTTAGATGACGATCAAATTGAAGCGGGTTATGTCCTCACCTGCGTCGCCTATCCTACCTCTGACTGTGTGATCCTCACCCACCAAGAAGAAGCAGCTTTGAAGTAATCTCTCTCAAGATCGTCAGAAAACTCCCGTTAAGTGCTATCTATGGTGCTTAACGGGAGTTATTTTATGGCTCAAAAATTTTTTCCCCTAAACACTTGTGTGTTTTAGCTAAGGGTGCTATGATTGATAATCGTGGAATTAATGGGTCGGTGCCCGAGTGGTTAATGGGGGCGGACTGTAAATCCGTTGGCTACGCCTACGCTGGTTCGAATCCGGCCCGGCCCACCACGATCAATGCCCGTGTAGCTCAGTGGTAGAGCACACCCTTGGTAAGGGTGAGGTCATGAGTTCAATCCTCATCACGGGCTTTTTCTTCCCTGCTCATTCTCAATAAGCCGTTGAAGGATGAGATTAAGTAAGTCTTCAGCAGTATTGCGTTAACACAAGTTCTCCCCTAGCCCAATTAGACATCGATCGCCTAAAATGGTCAAAATTAACTTATTTGTTGGCTCATGTCTCCCCTCGACAACCTCGCTAAACTGTCTCACCTCACCCGCAGAGATGTTCAGAAAAATTGGTTTATCGCTACAGCAGCGGGAAAACCAATTCAACCCGTCACCCTCAATGAAAAACAATACATTATTTGGCCGGCCGGCAGACAAATCCAATATCTAACTCAAAAAATTATTGTCCCCGAACATTTAGCCGGTTATCCTTTAGAGGGAATGGAACTGAGATTAATCTTAACTTGGTGGGCGGAAGATGTCAAAATTTATGTTAATAATCAATTTATCCAAGCAGGAGACCTCTTTGATTCTTCCACGTGCATTTTACTTTCTAACTCGGTCTCTACTGGTCAAGAAATCCTTGTTACTCTCCGTTTAGTCAGTCCCAATCATGATATTGGTGGTTTGATGAAATCGCAGTTAATCTATGAATATAGCCAAGCTATCGATCCTAGTTTTGTTGCTGATGAATTAACCATTCTCCATAATTATCTGCAAACTTTTTATCCTGAAAACTTAGCGGCTTTTACCGCTACTCTCGATAATATTGACTGGGATAATGTCACCAACAAAGATAAATTTAATCGCTCCCTAGAATCAATTCGTCAATCCCTGCAAACCCTCGCTAAACCTCTCAAAGAACGCAGTTTTCATCTTCTCGGCCACGCACATTTGGATCTGGCTTGGTTGTGGCCGTTGGCAGAAACTTGGCAAGTGGCAAAAAACACTTTTATCTCGGTTTTAAACCTCCAGAAAGATTTTCCTGCCCTCATATTTGGTCATTCTAGCCCCCTAATTTACGACTGGATAGAAAAACATCATCCTGACCTGTTTCAAGCAATTCTAGAGGCATATAAAGGGCAATCTTGGGAACTTTTGGGCGGGATGTGGGTAGAACCAGAAGTCAATTTGATCTCCGGGGAATCCCTATTTCGACAACTACTTTATGGACAAAAATATTTTCAAGAAAAATTTGGACAAATCACTGAAACTGCTTGGCTGCCGGATACCTTTGGGTTTCCCTACCAATTGCCACAAATTCTTAAATCTTTTGGCATAAAATATTTTGTAACCGGGAAACTACATTGGAATGATACGACTAAATTTCCCCACGGTTTTTTCTGGTGGCAATCTCCCGATGGCAGTAAAATTCTTTCCCTAATGTCTCCTCCCAATGTTGCCGGAGTTATGGATACTAATCCAATTATTATGACCGATCATGCTCTCAATTGGGAACGGCAAACCGGATTAAAAGATATTTTTTGGCTGCCCGGAGTTGGCGACCATGGCGGCGGTCCGACTCGTGATATGTTAGAGGTGGCCCAACGTTGGCAAAAATCTCCTTTTTTCCCCCAGTTAAAATTTAGCCAAGCAACAACTTATCTGAACAGTCTGGAGACAAATAATCTTCCTATCTGGGATGATGAATTATATCTAGAATTCCATCGCGGTTGTTATACTACCCACGCTGACCAAAAAGCCTATAATCGTTACGGTGAAATCCTCTTGTATCAAGGGGAATTATGGTCTTCTTTGGCTAATATTTTACTAGATATTCCCTATCCGAAAGTCGAGATAGAATCCGCATGGAAAAAGGTTTTATTAAATCAGTTTCATGATATACTTCCTGGTACTTCTATACCCGAAGTGTTTAGGGATGCTAATCAGTTATGGCAGCAAGTTATCAGCACAGGTGAAGCAATTTTAGAGCAAGCTTTACAGGCAATTGCCACTCAAATTAATTTACCTAATCCCCCCCATCCTCAAGCAAAACCTTTTCTAATTTTTAATTCTCTTAACTGGGAAAGAACCGAGGTTATCTCTTTAGCGATAGAATCTGTCAATTGCTCGGTTTATGACTTAAATAATTGTCTCTGTCCCTCGCAATTATCCCACGACAATCAGCTATTATTTCTCGCTGAAAATATTCCTTCTGTGGGTTATAAGTTATTTTGGTTAGTTCCCAATCAGCAAGCAACGGAGAAAAATTTAACTAACTGCCAATTTATTTTAGATAATGGCTTACTTAAAGTTACTATTAACTCGGAAACGGGGGATATAGATAGTATATTTGATATAATTAATCAAAGAGAAATCCTGCAAGCTGCTGGTAATCAATTACAGGCATTTAAAGATCAAGGACAATATTGGGACGCTTGGAATATCGATCCGAATTATCAACAATATCCCTTACCAAAAACAGTATTAAAATCGATCGAATGCTTAGAATGTGGTCCCTTGCGCTGGCAGATTCGCATCATCAGAAGTTTAGCTGATTCGGAATTTTGTCAAGATTATATCTTAGAAAAAGATTCTCCTATTCTCCAGATTAAAACTATTGTTAATTGGCAGCAGGAACATACTTTAGTAAAAACCGCTTTTCCTCTCACCCTAAACAGCAATTTTACCACCTATGAAATTGCCTGTGGTGCGATCGAGCGTGACCACCAAACAGAATCACCAAAATGGGAAGTTTACGGTCATAAATGGGCGGATTTAACCGATAAAGAGGCACAATACGGGGTGAGTCTTTTAAATAATAATAAATATGGCTATGATGCTACTAACCAGCAACTGCGATTAACTCTGTTGAGAAGTCCCCGATGGCCCGATCCCGAGGCGGATCTAGGGAAACAAGAATTTACCTATGCAATATATCCCCATCAAGGTAACTGGAAAACGGCGAAAACTGTCCATCACGCTTGGCAGTTAAACTCACCTGTCAACATTATTTTTATTACTAATTATTATCGATCAACCCAGTTGCCACCCGTGGCACAATGGTTAAAATTCTCGGTTGATAACTTAATTTTAATGAGTTTCAAACAAAGTGAAACATCCGCTCAGAGTTGGGTAATGCGCGTTTATGAATGTCAGGGAGAAAACGCTGTTATTGATTGGCAAAATCAATTAAAATTAACAATAAAAGAATCGATCGACGGTTTAGAAAGAGCGATCGATCCTATGGAGCAAATTTCTCCTTGGCAGATAGCCACATGGTTATTAAAGAATTAATCTTCGTGATCTTCAAAAGGATCGCTTAATTCTGCTGCTGGCGGTCCAAAAGCGGTATAAAGAGCTAAAACGGTAATCCCCACCAAAGCGGCAGCGATCAAAATACCCAAAATTGTTGCAGTTTCCATAAAATAAAATTTGCTTAGATACAGTCCGTATCCTATCTTAACAAGATATAACCGATCTCGCAGCCGACAGCGATCGCTAATCTGGCCGGTTGCATTGCTGTTATCTCATGCCCGATAATGGTGAAAGGATCGACTAAATAGCGATCAAACTAAACTAGAAGAATTATTATGAAGAAACTCCTACAGGGACTAGAAAAGTTCCAGAGTGGTTATTTTGATGAACATCGGCAATTATTTGAGCAACTCTCCCACGGACAAAAACCGAGAATCCTGTTTATCACCTGTTCCGATTCCCGTATCGATCCTAACCTAATTACCCAAGCGGAGGTGGGGGAATTATTCGTAATTCGTAATGCGGGAAATATAATTCCTCCCTACGGAGCAACCAATGGTGGTGAGGGTGCATCTATAGAATATGCTATCAACGCTCTCGGCATCGAGCAAGTGATTATCTGCGGTCACTCCCATTGTGGAGCGATGAAAGGTTTGTTAAAATTGCAGAGTCTGGCCGATGAAATGCCTTTAGTTTACGATTGGTTAAAACAAGCAGAAGCTACTCGACGTTTAGTTAAGGATAATTACAAAGAACTAGAAGGAGAAGAACTGATCGAGGTGACAGTAGCAGAAAATGTTCTCAATCAGTTAAGTAATTTGCAAAGCTATCCAATTATTCGTTCCCGATTACATCAGGGTAAATTATCCCTACACGGTTGGATTTTTCGGATTGAAACCGGCGAAATTCTAGCCTACGATCCAATCCTACACGATTTTGTCGCTCCCCATAGTAAAATTACCCATCCCGAACCAGAAGACAATTTACCCCCTAGTCGTCACCTTCCCAATAGTCATCCCTTCAAGATTTCTGAGGATTATATCAGGACTAATGCGGAGGTAAAAAAAGCGACTCCCGCGGTTAATACTGTGGCGAAAAAGAATGGCTCCTCAACCCAAAAACCGGGCTATAATTATTTAGAACCCTCCCAAGCTGATCGCATTTATCGCGGTTCGAGAAGTTAATTAGGGATTAGAGAAATTCTCTAGAGATGTGCTTATCTAGAGTGGCAGTTAATGGCAAGAGCCTTCCCAGTTGATAATGACCGTAATCCGGGACAATCAGCCTAACATCTGGTGACAGCATCGGCAAGTCAGCAACGCTCAGTGTTAGGAAAGCTAATAGCTATTGCTTTTTACTCAAAAAATATGGTATGATGGAGAACTGTCAGTTTTACGAAAGCCGATGAAAACGGAAGAGATTATCAAATCAATCGAAGCCGAGTATCTCAAGAGCGATCTGCCCATTATCCATGTCGGTGACACGATCCGGGTAGGGGTGCGAATCGTGGAAGGAGATAAAGAGCGGATTCAGCCCTACGAGGGCATTGTCATCGCCAAACGCCATGGCGGTATCAACGAAACGATTACAGTACGCAAAGTCTTCCAGGGTGTGGGAGTAGAAAGAGTCTTCCTGCTCCACTCGCCGCGGGTTGCCAGTATCAAGATCATCCGTCGTGGTAAAGTACGTCGGGCGAAACTTTACTATCTGCGCGATCGGGTTGGCAAAGCCACCAGGGTACAAGAACGTTTTGATCGCCCTCTCTAAAAATTTTCCGGCGACAGCCTAACCAAGAAATTTGCTTAATCGCCAACAACTACGCTATAATAAATAAAGGCCTTAAAAAAGCCAAATAGTTTAGCGAATGGGCGCTCTTAGTTCAGTTGGTAGAACGCAGGTCTCCAAAACCTGATGTCGGGGGTTCAAGTCCTCCAGGGCGCGTTTGGTAATCACCAAGCCGATAACTGCAAAGGACATGATCTAAATGTCTGGGGGTTAGTGTGGGTTGTCCGGTGAAAATGATAAGTTAAGGATAGCTTGAGTATCATTTTAAGGAGTAGCGATCGTGGCCAAAAAAGAAACCCTAGAAAAAGACACGAGCGACAAGAAAGAGGGAAGCTCCTTTCAGGTCAAGGAATTCGTCAATGAAACCAAAGAAGAACTCGCCAAAGTCGTCTGGCCTTCCCGTCAGCAACTTTTGAGTGAATCAGCGGCCGTGATGTTAATGGTGACTTTGGTAGCCACTCTCATCTATCTGATTGATAAATTCTTTGCCTGGGGTGCGGGGAAGGTGTTCCCATGAGTCTAGAAGAAGAACAGTTTCCCGAAGAAGTCAATCTTAGCGGCCTACCGAAAAAACCCCGTTGGTATGCCGTGCAGGTGGCTTCTGGTTGTGAGAAACGGGTCAAAGCTAATTTGGAACAGCGCATCCACACCCTCGATGTGGCCGATCGCATTCTGCAAGTCCAGATTCCCCAAGCGGCCACCGTCAAAGTCCGCAAGGATGGTTCACGGCAACATGGTGAGGAAAAAGTCTTCCCCGGTTATGTCCTGATCAAAATGATCATGGATGATGACGCTTGGCAGGTGGTAAAAAACACCCCCCACGTGATCAACTTTGTCGGGGCCGAACAAAAGCGCCACTACGGACGCGGCCGCGGTCACGTCACCCCGCTACCCTTGAGCCTGTCAGAAGTCGATCGCATCTTCAAACAAGCTCAGATTCAAGAACCCGTCGTCAAAATCAATATGGAAGTTGGCGATCAAATCTTGGTTCTATCCGGTCCATTTAAGGACTTTGAAGGGGAAGTGATCGAAGTTAGTCCCGAGCGCGGCAAACTCAAGGCCCTGCTCTCCATTTTTGGTCGAGATACCCCGGTCGAATTGGAATTTAATCAAGTCGAAAAACAAAACTAAATCATGGCTAAAAAAGTCGTCGCAATTATTAAACTAGCTTTACCTGCTGGTAAGGCTAACCCTGCTCCTCCCGTGGGTCCTGCTTTAGGTCAACACGGGGTGAATATTATGGCGTTTTGTAAAGATTACAACGCTAAAACCGCCGATCAGGCAGGGATGATCATCCCTGTGGAAATCTCCGTTTTTGAGGATCGTAGTTTTACCTTTGTCCTCAAAACTCCCCCCGCTTCCGTTCTCATCCGCAAAGCGGCCGGTGTGGAAAGAGGTTCCAACGAACCCAACAAGAAATTTGTCGCCACCATTACCCGCGACCAATTACGGGAAATCGCCCGGACTAAAATGCCCGATCTTAACGCTAACGACATCGAAGCGGCCATGAATATTGTGGCGGGAACGGCCAGAAATATGGGTGTCAAGATCTCAGACTAAATCTTATTTCGGGGAGAAGTTAAGCTTCGTTATTACCCAAGGAGCAACAAATCAGATGGTAAGAAAAGTTTCACGACGTTTGCGAGATGCCCAGGCTAAGGTAGAAAATAAAGCCTACGAGCCATTAGAGGCACTGACATTATTAAAGGAATTAGCGACGGCGAAATTCGACGAAACCGCCGAAGCTCATATTCGTTTAGGTATCGATCCTAAATATACCGACCAACAACTGCGGACAACGGTAAGTTTACCCAAAGGAACCGGACGCACGGTGCGAGTAGCGGTCATTACTCGCGGGGAAAAGGTACAGGAAGCGAACAACGCCGGGGCCGATATCGTTGGTTCGGAAGAATTAATCGAAGAAATCGCCAAGGGGATGATGGATTTCGAGGTTTTGATCGCCACCCCCGATATGATGCCGAAAGTGGCTAAATTAGGTCGTCAACTCGGTCCGCGGGGTTTAATGCCTTCACCGAAAGGGGGAACCGTAACCACGGATTTAACCGGGGCAATCTCTGAGTTTAAAGCGGGTAAATTGGAATTCCGGGCTGATCGCACCGGTATCGTTCACGTTCAATTTGGTAAAGCTTCTTTTAGTGCCGAGGATCTGTTAGTCAATTTGAAAGCTTTACAGGAAACGGTGGACAGAAACCGGCCTTCCGGGGCCAAGGGGCGTTACTGGCGCACGGTTTACGTTTCTTCCTCCATGGGGCCATCGATTCAAGTGGATATTAGCACCCTGCGGGATCTGAAATTAGCAGAAGGTTAATGACAGTTATTTTTTCTGAAAAAGCCTCCAAGTAATTGGGGGTGTTTTTTGGGGATTTTATCTATTCTAAGATCATTGATTTTCATTTTTGGGTTCTTCTATAATCAATACAGCATGATATTGTCCTTCTTTTAAATTTGAGGGAACTTGTACGGTTAATTGACCTTCGTTGTTAACGAATGCTTCAACCTCAATGGTTTTCATGTTAACATATCTCTCTTCATTTTCTGCTATAATCTTAACGGTAGAAGCATCCTTATCTGCTAAAGACCGAGCATACTTTCCTCTGACTGCACTTTTTAAATGAGACTCCGTTAAAACCTCAGAATAATCATCTAACATTTCATCATCTTTGAGGGTATCATTCATTACTTTGTTCATAGATTTTTCTTTCATGTTTAGTTACTCTCCTAGCACTAATGATTCTGATCTTTCCTTGTCTTTCAGCATGAACAACTAAAAGCAAGCGGTTTTGACTAGAATAACCAATTGTCAAAAAACGATCTTCTAAGATTGAATGAGTAGGATCATCTAAAGTCAAAGAATAGGTATCTTCAAAGACAGTTTTAGCCTCATTAAAAGAAATATCGTGTTTTCTCAGATTTATCTTAGCTTTGTCTTTATCCCATTCAAAATTAGTCGTCATCATCTTAATTATACACAATAAATAAAATAAGTGGTATAAAAATCGCCCACCTTACTATGGTAAACCGTTAGTTAACTAAAGTGCGCTCGCCTTTGGCTAGATACTTTCGGGATCGCTCTATCTTGATGTTTATAGATGTTGGAAAAAAAACAATAAATTTGTGATACTGTTATCATTTTGACAAGTTATTGATGCTCTTTCTCAAGAAGATCGTCTATGATTAGGAACAGGATTAGAACCAAAGAAACAAAAACAAGAACCTTATGCTTGATCAGATTGGGAAACCACAAAAGCACGAAGAACAACCACAGACGACCAAGAGAAGAACGAACTGAACAATTAATGAATGCTTGTTTCCCTAATCTTTCTGGTGCAATTAATTGGGAATTCCGGGCCGATCGCACCGGGATCGTTCAGGTTCAATTTGCTAAAGCTTCCAAAGGCCGCCAAGTAATTGGGGGCGTTTTTTTGGCTTGATCGCCCGATTGATATAGAATCAAAAGGCTACACTCAAGATTAATCGCTTGAATTATTCTCTTGTATCTGTTCTTAAAGCCAGCGTGTGGATTGTAGATTCCCCTAATACCCGTATTTTAGCCCCTTGTGCGATCGCTCTTGGTAACTTTGATGGTTTGCACCTAGGTCATCAAACCGTCCTACAGCCAATTTTTCAGGATGACCCCGCTTATCCCACCGTTGTTAGTTTTACTCCCCACCCGCGTGAATTTTTTACGGGAGAAAAATGGCAATTATTAACTCCTCTAGGGGAAAAGGTGGAGGTTTTAGAGAATTTAGGCGTTAAACAATTAGTTTTACTGCCTTTTTCGGCTGAATTAGCTTCCCTGACTCCCTTGGCTTTTGTCGAACAGATTTTAGTAGAAAAATTACAGGCTAAATCGATCAGTGTTGGTCAAGATTTTCGCTTCGGTTATCGTCGTCAAGGTACAGCCGAAGATTTATTACAGATCGCCTCTCAATTTAATATTAAAGTCGAGATTGTTGGTTTAAAAAACTGTCAGTCGGGTCGGATTAGTAGTTCCCTAATTCGTCAAGCTTTGGCAGCAGGAAACGTTGAGCAAGCTGGGCAAATGTTAGGTCGTCCCTACCGTTTAACCGGTCGCGTGGTCGTCGGGAAACAGCTGGGCAGACAATTAGGTTTTCATACCGCTAATCTACAGGTTCCCCCCGATAAATTATTGCCGCGATTCGGGGTTTATTGCGGTTGGGTGCCTCTTGATGGTTCTCGCTTACCAGCAGTTATGAATATCGGTTATCGTCCCACGATCGAGGGAAAAACTATCAGTGTGGAAATCCATTTATTGGATTGGTCGGGCTATGTATATGATCGCATTTTAACGATGGATTTAGTGCAATTCCTGCGACCAGAACAGAAATTTAATTCTCTCGATCGATTAAAAAATCAGATCGAGATAGACTGCGATCGCTCTCGATTAATTCTAACTTCTGTAACTGACAATTCCTAATATTTTTGGTATTCTCTTTCCACTTTACCCACCGCTTTCAATAAAGGAGAATCGAGGGAATCGATCCAATCAGCTACTTCTCGCGCTAATCCTAGGTTGACAATACCTTGAGACGGCGGTAATTGACCAGCTAAAGCCTGATTTTTGATGCTTTTCAGCACAGAAATTAAACCCTCAATCCGAGTCGATATTTCTGTTTCCCGCATCTGTTCGGCCACGGTAATAGCTTGGTCAATTGATTGAACTAATTCCCTCATGTTCGTTTCCATAATATTCTAGCGACACCAAAGAGATGTAACCGTTATTGCTCACCCCTCTCCCCATTGTATATTGGCATCTCGTGAGTCTTTAATAAAAGTTTGCTGACCACCACCGGGATAACAATCAGCCGGATTCTGGGGGGCGACAATTCCTTGATAAACCGTTGTTCCCGCAGGCAAAGTCACTGATACCACTTTGGTCGCTTGGTTGGGAGTAATCCACTTTTGATCGAGGGCTAAATTTCTGATCGCCTCCACATTGGTGGCATATTGATCCGTGGTCAGAAAACGACCTTTTTTGCTATTTTCGTCACTATAATAACGGAAAAAAGTCTGGGGTTTTTCTAGGGTAATTGCCTGACATTCACTATTGCGAAAAGTGATGGCAAGATCTGGAGGAAGGGGACAGGAAGGAGCCTGATCTTGAGCCAATATTTTCCGAGAATTGAAAGTCAAATTTTCGGGTAAACTATTGGTTAATGTACTGGCTGCGATGCCTAAAACAAGACTAAAAATAAGCGAACGGCTCTCCTCGTTTCTGTGTGGAAGGAAGAAGAATAGAGATAATTTTCCAGAAATATAGTCTTCAAAGTCTTGCCGTCGCTAAGACTCCTACGAATGATCAGCACTGATGATCACACAAAGTCGAGAAGAGCCAGCGAACTGGCTTTCATCTTTACTGATTAAGAGAAATTATCCTCGATTTTATCGGACTGAACCGACTTAAAATCTTGATTTCGCCCACTGGCAACAATTCTTAACTAGGGTTTGCGGCAAAAAGTTTGTTGGTGGGGACAGGGTGTGGGGTGTGGGGTGTGGGGTGTAGGGTTTTAGCGATTTTGAGGGGGTCAATTACCTAATTTTCAGGGAAAAAGTCCCTGAATTTTCCCCCGATCACTCCCATATCCGGTACTTTTTGATTGACAAAAGGTCTAAAAGTGTTACCCAACAAGGGTTTCAGATTTATTCAGCCAACCTTAACTAATTTTCTTCATGCTCCCAACCCTAACCCCGATTAGCTCCCTAGTAGAAAAATTACCGCCATTGTCTGTCAACTTTCCTCGCTAGTGTGGGCAAATTAGGAAAAGAATCGTTAAGATCAAAAAAACTTAACATTAATCTTCTTTACAAAATACCCCATTTGTGCTATGAAAGACGCTATTGATATTTTGATGGAAAATTTGAGCCAAAGCATCGTCGGCCAAACCAAATCGATTCGCATTGTACTGGTGGCTTTGCTCAGTGGTGGTCACGCTCTCCTCGAAGATGTCCCCGGAGTCGGCAAAACCCTGTTAGCCAAATCCTTAGCGCGTTCAATTAACGGTCGTTTCCAACGGGTACAATGCACCCCTGACCTCCTCCCTAGTGATATCACGGGAACCACGATTTGGAACCCCAACAGTCGCGAATTTGAATTTATCCCCGGCCCCGCTTTTGCTAACGTCCTGTTGGCCGATGAAATCAACCGGGCCACCCCGCGCACCCAATCGGCACTTCTAGAGGTCATGGAAGAAAAACAAGTTACCATCGATGGAGAAGCGCGTCCGGTCCCCCAACCCTTCTTTGTTATTGCCACCCAAAATCCGATCGAATATCAAGGCACTTTTCCGCTTCCAGAAGCACAAATGGACCGTTTTGCCGTTTGCCTGAGTTTGGGTTATCCCAGCGCCACAGAAGAATTAACAATGTTACAAAGACAGCATTCTCAGGAGACGGTTAAATCTCTAGAAGCTTGTATTTCCTTAGAAGAGGTGGGAGAATTGCAAAGATTAGTCAGTCTGGTCAAGGTAGCTCCTGCTTTACAGCAATATATCGTCGATTTAGTCCGCGCTACCCGTGATCATGAAGATATTAGTTTGGGAGTCAGTCCCCGGGGTTGTGTGGTTCTGCAAAAAGCAGTTCAAGCTTACGCTTTCCTCGAAGGTCGCGATTATGCTATCCCCGATGATGTTAAGTTTATTACTCCCTACGTCTTCTGCCATCGTCTGATTCCTAGTCACGGTCGTCAAGCTAAAGCTATCGTGGAAAGACTTCTGCAATCGGTGGCGATCGAGGATCGCATCTGTGCTTAAATTTCAGTTATCGTTGACATCCTCACCGTCCGTTTACGGCGGTGAGGATGTCAAGACTAATCTAAATACTGCGGGAATCAGTCGAGAGAGATATTTTCAGTTATTTGATCAAGTTTAGTCTTTGTTCCGAGGTGGTTGGGTAACATTCGTTAACCCAACCTACAAGATCAGCGATCGCAATACCAGCGAATTAGCCCTGGCGTTTGCGGAGAGTAACAAGACCTAAACCCCCCATCGCCAACAGACCCAGCACCGATCCCGGTTCGGGAGTCGCGGCAGATGCGGCAGTAAAGGAAAGGGTTGAATTGTTTTTATCAACAACACCCGTCAAAAAGTTACCGGAACCAGCATTGATAGGAGATAAAATACTTCCAAAAGTGCCGGGTAGAAAATTGAGCAGACAATTTTCCTAAAGCTCGCTCTTTTAAATGAAACAATTGAATGTCCGAATTGCCATGAAACCTTGGACAGAATCAATCAGACAGAGTATAACCTAGTCAGAGATTTGTCAATATTAGGCAATCGAGAACGTAGGTTGGGTTGAAGCATGAAACCCAACGCCCGCTCATGTTACGCTACCGCTAACCAATCCTTTTTTCTCTTCATTATTATTCATAATTCATCCCCTCTATCTTACTACTTAATTTCAGAACACTTACGCCACCTTATAAGTTTGATGGCTCTCTTGAGTATTGCGGACAAAATGTTCTCCCATAATAAACAAGAGAGCCGCTTTGATTATGCAGGTTGCAGTTCAGCAATAACCGTTGACGCAATCGCATAAGCCGCTTCGGTAGATAGTTTTTCGGCTTCTGCTCGTGTATCAATGGCATCTAAAAAGTAACTCTCGCACAGAACACAAATCGGACAATTTGTCTCTTCAGACTCAGAGAGAACGGTTACACTATTTTCCATTACACCGAAATCCCTTTGTCCAATTGCATTAGCAACCGCAGTCGAAAGTTTTTTGGCAAAAGCGATCGATTTTGGTTTAGCTTTGGTTGGGTGAACCATTACACAAGTGTAGTGAGGTTTTCTGTCCGTAGCATTGTGATGCAAACTGAGAAACATGGAATGATCTGCGGCTTTTTGTCCGATCAGATCGCGCGGATCGCTTGGTGGATCGAAAATCTCGGCTGAAATGTTTGCTTTATCTAGTTCCGCTTTCACGATCTTGGCTTGCAAAAGATTCATCTCATATTCAGGAGTCCCATCTTTTGCATCAGTACCTGAATGGATGGGGGAATGACCAGGATCGATTAAAACAGAAGCTGGACGAACAGAAGGATGGTCCATAATCTGATTCCAAGTCCGTTCATCTACTATCCCTGTTACTTCAGATTCTCCTAAATGATCCCGTTGGAAATTTTCAACAGCCTGTTTGGTTTTGGGTCCAAAAATCTTGTCAACCCGACCACAGTTAAAGCCAATTTCATTAAGTTTGGCTTGTAATTGTCCAACTTGTAACCCTTGACTGCCTACTTGTAATAACATAAACTTGTCCCCTCCAATCTCTCGTAAAAGTTTTTGTTTTTTGTGCTTCTGGATAGCATCGATTTATGATGTAGTCTGCATACCCTAAAAAATTAAACAAACGGTGAGTTTTCACAGCGTCCCCCCTATTCTGAAAAAACTCACCAGAAGCCTTTATCTCGCCCCTCACACCTGATCGAATCGGTCTCCTATCCGAACTGTCCCGTATCGACCCATTCACTCTTGATTAGCGACCACCAATCAGTTGCCAGACCATCGAGGACGTACTTGTAGGGCAGCCAGCCGTAGCCGGCGCTTCCCCATCCTGTCCCCCAAGAGTTGCGAATCAGCAAGGCACCGGTGGTTTCAATGCCACCAGGGTTGGTGTTCTTGATCTTGAGGTTGTCGTCGTAACCAACTGCGTCAATGGCGTGACCGCCTTCAACCCGTTCGCCGCGAGTTGGATAGGGGATCTTACCGCCATTGGTGTTGGCCTGACTGATAGAACTGTAAACAGTAAAGCCAAACATTGAGGGCAGCCCATTTGCCAAGTAGGTTTTAATCTGAGTTAATAGGTTGCTCGGTGTCGTTCCTGGGGGGTCGAGGCGATAGTAAGAGATCGCCTGATAGCTTTGGGCAAAAGCGTAGCAGAATGCCGACGGCTCTTTGTCAAAATCAGCGATATTGTAGGGATAGTATTCTTCTGGTGGTACGCCAAACAAGGTGAGGGCGTACATTGTTGAGCGTAAGAATGCCCCCGTATCTCCCGTCCATTTGAGCAAGTTGCGCGTCACTTTGTAAAGAAAGAGGCGCGAGGCATCGAGGTGTTTGCCAAAAGCTCGCCGCTCAAAATACTCCACCAGTCCGACCCCGGCGTGGGCCGTACAAGAACCGATAGTTTTTTGATCTTCGATTGGGGAACACCACGCCCTCAAGTCCACGCTGGCCGGCAGCGCTGCTGGGGCAGATGTCGTTGCTCCCACTTTGGCCAGCATTTGCTTGACAGATGGCTGTCCCAAAGCTTGCAGTTTGGATGGTACGCGTTCAGATTGAAAAGTGACATCACGAATATCGGGATAGTCGGGCAACCATCCCATTGCGGGAATTACAAATGTTTCACTCATTTTTCCTTTCCTCCTAAGTCGTTACTCACTAGCCCTTGGCTATCTGAGAAGCCTTTACTCTCGGACTTGGAGCGTGACAGTAAATCGTTCGACAATTGACGGCTCTCCCTGCCACTCTCGCCAGAGCTTAAGCTTTAGTTGGCCTATCCCAGCCCGTTGCGCTTTAAAGGTCAGGACTCTCTGACCGCCCCCGCCGACTTTCGACTCCCCGGCAGGTACATACTCAGAGGACTGCAGCTCCACTAAATCGCCCCCGCCGCCATCAAGCGCCCACTGAAAGCCGGTAGTGGGATTCTCGTCGAGGGACAGTAGCAGTAGGTCATTGACCTGCATGGTGATGGATTTGCCGTTGTCAGTGCGAGTAAGGGTTAGCATTGTATCTTGACCGTTCCCTCCTTTCGGGTTCCACTCTGTCGCCCCACAGCCCTGGGAAAAGACCGGGGAAAGCACGAGGATTAGAGTTATGACAATCGCAACGGCCCACTTAAGAGAACGATCCATTATTTTCCTCCCTCGTCTCTATAACGGCCACAGGGATTTACTCTCGTTATTGCAGTTGGAAAATCGCGCCAAGCGCAGAAGAAACTGGGAAACGATCTAATTTAATTATCTCTTGCTTTGTCCACCGAGAGATGGTAGGATGAAAGGTTTGTGATTTTTCTTAATAATCGCCCTCGCCCACACGCGCCTCAAATACCCTTCAGAGCAGCCCTATCCGTAATTTGAAATAACTCCTCAATGCTCCCCCATTTCGCCCCCCTTGAGGAGGGAATTGCCAGGATCAAAACCCCTAGCGGGGGAATAACAACGACTAGCAATTAAACCCAAAACTAACCACCAGAGGGTACTAACTTGGGGACGATACCAAACCGTATCAAAAAAACCGTGGGCAAGAATTCCGGCCATAGCGGCAATTGCCCCAATTAACCAAAAGCCTTGACTATCCATTTTATCCCGTAAAAGTTTGATTTGATGGATGCCTTGGCCGATAGTTGTGACTAATAACCAGAGGAAACAGGTAAAACCAATGATTCCCGTTTCTACCATGATTTCTAATAGCACAGAATAGGCACTTAAAGCCGTGTATTTTGGCTTCATGAATAGGGGGTAAATTTTCTTAAAAGCATCATTACCCGGTCCGATGCCCAAAAGCGGATAAGTTTGAATCATGCGAATAACTGCATCCCAAACATTAATCCGAAAGTTATTACTACTATCTTCCCGGCCCGCGAAAATACTCATCACCCGAATTCGCAGCGGCTCCACCAATAAAATCGCCCCTAAAATCACCACGGCTAAACCACCTAAAACTAAGGGTAAAAGCCAGGTTTGCCAAAATAACGGTAGATAATTTTTGAACCAATAAAATAATAGCAATAAGAAGACAATTCCTAAGACCATCAAACCAATCCAACCGCCACGACTCTCGGTAAAAAATAAACAAGCACCATTGGCTAAAGTTAATAAAGCCGCTAAAATTTTCGGTAGCCATCCTTGCCATACAAACAAGGCTGCACTGCTAAAAGCAATACCGGGTAATAAATAACTAGCTAATAAATTAGGATTACCGAGATAACTATAAACCCTAGTATCCCCCGCTAATTCTGAAGTGGGATCGTTCCAAGTTGCTAACTGTTCCGCACCAAAAATTTGCTGACGAATGCCGTAAACGCTCACTGCTAAGGCGGTTAAAACTAAAGTAGTCAGAATCCAATTTGTCAGGCGTGGTGAGCGCATGATTCGGGCAGTAAAGGCAAAAAAGATAAGATTGAGAGTTAATTTAATTAATCCTTCCAAAGCTGCCATTTTAACGGGAGAAAAAGCCGTAGAAACCGTGGCAATTCCCCAATATAAAAGTACCAAAAGATGTATGGGTGTCACCCCAATTTTGCCTTCATCCACAAGGGTTAAGAGTAGCCAATAACCCGCTATTGCTAACAGCAAAAAACCGATTTGACTGGTGGATAAAAATGGTGCGGTGGCGATAAGGAGAGAGATTAACAGCGCACCCATCAGTTCTGTCCACTCCACAAACCGGCTACCCTGTCGCCATTGACTAAAAAGGCCGACTAAACGATGCAGATAGCTATATTTTGACCAAGAAGCGGGCGAAAAGTTCAATAGGGT
This sequence comes from Microcystis sp. M109S1, assembly GCF_020247025.1. Taxonomy (NCBI): domain Bacteria; kingdom Bacillati; phylum Cyanobacteriota; class Cyanophyceae; order Chroococcales; family Microcystaceae; genus Microcystis; species Microcystis sp. M109S1. The sequence continues at coordinate 10,872 of NZ_JADBRW010000068.1, read as the reverse complement.
GATTTGTTTCCAAAAAGCATTCATAGGGTTTTTAGTTGCGGTTGTCACCATCACACTTTGATTAAGATACCGATTGTATCTTAATTGTTGACTCTTGGGAGCCAAAAGAGTTTCAGTCTGGTGTCTGAGGATAGCTTCACACAGTCAAAACCTAATAGCATAACCAGTCTAAGCATGGAGTGAACGTAAAGCTTGACCTAAACGAGTTAAGCCTTGGGAACAGTCAAAACGATCGAGATGTACTTCAATAAATGATAGGCGATCGATGTTACCCTGGGCAATTGATAAAGCCTTTTCTAATTCCCCTTCTGTCCTGACTTGACAACTCCAACTTTCCCCGTTAAATACTGCTGGTAATTGGTGATATTTCCACGGTTGTAGATCATTATAAATATTATCCTGAATTACCCGCTCGATCGTGTAACCATCGTTATTAATTAAAAAGATAATTGCATTGAGATGGTGACGGATAATTGTCGAAAGTTCTTGGGCGGTCATTTGAAAAGCACCATCACCCACAAAGACGATAGGACGAGTATTGGGTGCGGCAAAAGCTACTCCTAAACAGGCGGGAATTGAATAACCAATAGAGAGATAAAATGCTTGACCAATAAAGTCGGTTTTTTGAGGCATTAATAAATCAATTGTGGCAATAATTGCATCCCCTGTATCGGAAATAACAAAAGATTCTTGAGCGATAAAATGATTCATTCGCTCATAAAAACGAGCATTAGTTAATTTTTGCTCTGGCACGGGTATGAATTCTAAATCTTTCAATTCGGCCGCGGGTTTAATCTCTAGTGTAGCCGCTTCTTTGTGACTTAGCTTATCAATTAAACCATCGATAAAATCCCCTAGGAATACTGGTTGATAAAAGTGATGTTTAATTTTTACTTTCTCCGAATTGGCATTAATCAAATTATTGGGATTTAAATTAGCCGTAAATCCGCCTAAATTCATATCGGACATAATCGCCCCCAAACAGAGGACACAATCGGCATTTTCCACCCGCTGCTGAACGTATTCGCGACTTAATGCCCCCACATAAGTGCCGATAAATTGCGGCTGCATTTCCGAAATTGACGACTTACCTAAAATAGTGGTGGCTAAGGGATAACCCGTTACTTCTAAAAGTTTCAGCAACTTATCTTGGAGTTTAAACCGATGGAATTCTACCCCCGCTAAAATAATTGGTTTTTCCGCTTTTTCTAATAATAAAACCGCTTCTTCAATGGCTTCTTCTAAAGCGGCGGCATCCGTGAGATTATCGGTTAAATAAATTGGCTTTTCTGAGGGGATACAGGGACGATAGACCAGATCCCGGGGAATTTCGATATACACGGGACGTTTGTGATGCAAACAAGCTGCTAAAGTTTGATCGATTTGACTGGCTGCTTGGGCAGAATTAGTTAGAATAACCGAGGCAACCGTGACTTTTTCCATGATGGAAAATTGCAGATTATAATCGCCCGTGGTGTGGTGTAATAATAAATTATCCCGGCGAATCGAGCGATCGGAAGCCCCACTAATTACCACCAGGGGAACTCTTTCAGCGTAAGCACCGACCACAGCATTAACCAGGCTAAACCCCCCGACTCCGTAGGTGACACAGACAGCGCCCATACCTTTGACTCGCGCGTAGGCATCGGCGGCATAACCTGCGTTAAGCTCATTACAGGTGCAAACTAATTCGATCGGACTTTCCACCAAAACATCCATCAAATCGAGGACATAATCCCCCGGCACCCCGAAAACATGATTAACCCCTAAACTATGGAGACACTGGCATAAATATTCGCCGATTGTGATCATAGCAATTTTCTCCCCTGTGTTGGCACTTTCACGCCGATCATAACGATTTTTTCAAAAAATAGGCTCATGCCCAGTAATAAACTGGAAAGTAAAAATCAGGAAACCTTGATTATATCTAGGCGATGGTGATCAATGCTATAGTATAAAGTCTGGGGTTTTTTCTTGGGTGTAAAAAAATATCTGCGGCACTTTTTCAGGTATAATTTTTATAGAAGATTCCCTAAGACTTTGGACTTAACTAAGGCTGACTGTTAATGATTTTTACTGAATTGGTTTTGCAAAATTTTGGACCCTACGCCGGTCGTCAAGTGATTAATTTACGTCCTGAAAAAGATAATAGTCCCTGTCCGATTATCCTTTTGGGAGGCATGAATGGCGGCGGTAAAACTACTTTAATGGATGCGATTCGTTTGGCTTTGTACGGTGCGCGGGCAAAGTGTTCTACTCGCAATAATTTAAGTTATGCCGAGTTTCTCAGTCAAGCAGTTAATAATCAAGCTTCCCTCATCGATCAAGCTAGAATTGAACTGGCTTTTGAACATCTAGTTAATGAACAATGGCGACAATATCGTATCGTTAGATACTGGACAAAACAGCCCAAAGATGGTAGAGATACCCTCGGTATTTTAGATGAAGATTGGCCCGATCCCGCCCTAGCTAACACTTGGGATGAATATATTGAAACTTTATTACCTTTGGGTATTTCTAACCTCTTTTTATTTGATGGGGAACAGGTAAAAGAATTGGCAGAACAGGATGTACCTCCTGACAGCGTTAAGGATTCGATGCAGACTTTATTAGGGTTAGAATTAGCGGAAAGATTAGCAGTTGATCTTGATATTTTAGCTGGTCGCAAGCGCCGGTTATTAGCAGCAGAAAATGAACTGGCAACTATTGAAGCTATTGAGAAAAAATTAGCTCAGTACCAAGAAGATTTGGAATTGGCTAAACAAGAGATGGAAACTCAACAAAAAAATTTAGATTTGGTTAGAAATGATTTTGATGCAGTCTCGGATAAATTTCGCATTGATGGCGGAAAAATTGCCGCCGAAAGAAGTCAATTAGAGAGCAGAAAAAAGGATTTAGATAAAAAGTTAGATAAACAGAGAGAATATTTAGGTCAATTGGCAGGGGAATTTTTACCCTTAAAGTTAATTTTTCCTCTCCTAGAAGCGGCTAAAATTCAGGGAGAAAAAGAGCTAAAATTTCAATCGTCTCAAGTCGCTCAATCGGTTTTAGAATCCAGAGATAAAAAGTTACTTGCTTATTTAGAACAACTGAATTTAACTTTAGAACAATTAGAGAATATTAGAGAATTTTTACAGCAAGAAAATCAGTTTTTAGCTGAGGATAGCGATTCTTTGATTACTCCTTACTTAGATTTAGACGAGGAGGCGATCGAGTTATTAAATCGAGTCTTAACCCATCAACTACCGGCACAAATTAACCTCGCTCATCAAGCAATGTCACAATTAAGAAATCTGGAAGCTGACTTAGATAATTTAGAGCGAGAATTAGCAGTAGCAGCCTCTCCCGAAGAATACGAAACCCTGAGTAATAACTTAAAAACCGCTCAGAAAAAGTATCTAAATGCTCAAGCAGAATACGAGCAAAGCCACAAAAATTATGAGGAAATTAAAAAGAAAATTGAGAAAACTAAAAAAGAATTATTTGCCTATAGTGAGAAAGCTTTAGAATCGCAAAGTAACGAACATATCGTCAATGCTATTGTCAAAGCACAGCAAACTTTAAAAGTATTTAAAGAACGCTTAACTTTAAAAAAATTAAATAGATTGGAGGGAGAAGTGGCGGAATGTTTTCGTTATTTATTGCATAAGTCCGATCTGGTGCAGAAAATAGCGATCGATGCTGATACTTTTGGTCTATCTCTCTTTGGTCCAGATGGACAAAATGTGCCTAAACACCGTCTTTCTGCCGGAGAAAAACAACTATTAGCGATCGCTTTTTTGTGGGGATTAGCGCGAGTCTCCGGACGAGATTTACCCATCGCTATCGATACACCCCTCGGACGTTTAGATTCTTCCCATCGCCATAATTTAGTTGAACGTTATTTTCCCGCCGCTTCCTCTCAAGTCATCCTCCTTTCTACCGATACAGAAATTGGACAAAATGAGCTACAATTATTAGAAGAACAGGAAGTAATCGCCAGAAAATACCTGCTAGAATACAATTCCCAACAACGTCAAACTACTATTCACCCCGATCGCTACTTTTGGTAAGATTATGACTGAGATAAATTGCCAAAAAATCCTCGCCCAATTAATTCAACACCAATCAACCAGTCACCCCTACGAGAACTTAAAAAATAGTTTAGCGGCAGCCAATGGGTTTGATACAGACTTGAATCAGTTATCAGTTGACTGTTTACCGATCACTGAAAAAAACTCCCCACTTTCCACTATCCTATTAAACAGAATTGAGAATAACTAACTATTTTCTCATCGTTCAGAGCGAGGTAAAATTATAGATTATGGAATCACCGATCGAACGTTTTCGACTATCTCAAACCGCCAAAGATAGCCTAATAAAATTAAAACGCTACACCAAAATTGACCAATGGAATATCCTCTGTCGTTGGGCTTTTTGTCGTTCCCTTGCCGAACCGAGTCTCCCCTCTCCCGTTCCCATTCCTGCCGATAGCAATGTAGAATTATCCTGGAAAGTATTCGGGGGAGAAATGGCCGATATTTTCTTAATTGCCCTCAAACAACGTTGTCATCAAGACGGATTAGCAACCGATAAAGAAACTCTAACTCAACAATTTCGCCTACATTTACATCGCGGGATCGGTTATCTTGCTGGGGATACAAAGCTAAAAAAAATCGATAATTTAATCGAATTAGAGAGGGAAAATCTTAGAGAATCTTAATCAAGAATGATCTGTTTTCAGGGTGAGCGCATCTCAAACGCTATCGACAATTGACCAACTTTGTGATAGTATTTAAAGAGGAGGGGCTATCGGGGAATAAGAAAAAATGGAAAATTTAATCAAGGAAGCACTAAGCCATCGAGCGATTAATCACCCCTATTTACTTGCTTTAGAAAAAGGAGAATTTCAACATATTGATGAAGTTCTCAAAGACTTTGCCAGTCAATACGGAGCTTATAGTGACTGGTTTTCCCGTTATTTAACAGCAGTAATATCAAAGCTAGAAAATCCCACTCATCGAAATCGCCTACTGAAGAACTTAGCCGAAGAAAACGGACATCTACACGATGAAGATATCAAAGCAATTCGTAAATTAGGTATTAAGGACGAGTGGGTACAGGAAATTCCTCACCCACAGTTATTCAAGCGTTTTCAAGAAGCGATGGGAGTAGATAGCACTCCAACGCCTTGTGTTGAAGTGGAAATCTGGCGTGAATCATTCTTATCGCTGCTCCAGAATGGAAGTTCACTCCAAGCTATTGGAGCGATAGGTTTAGGGACTGAATCTGTTGTTAAATTCATCTACAAACACATTATTGAAGCGATCAAAAAACATACATCATTATCCTTAGAGCAATATGTATTTTTTCCTTTACATACAGAAGTGGAGGATGAACACAGCTTAACTTTAGTTGAGATTGCTAAAGAATTAGCCAGTGAAAGCGAACAGGCTGTTCTGGAATTACGGAAAGGAATGTTAAAAGCCTTAAATCTACGTGCTGCTTACTGGGACAATATGTATGAACGTGCGTCGGCACTAGATAAATTTTTGACATCATCAGATCAACTCAAGATTGTTACGCTGTTCACTAAAATGATTAAAAGCAAAAAGCTTTCTAATCAGGAGCAGGAACTTTTATTGCCTCAAATCAATGACGTGCGTAGGGGATTGACGGAAGACTTATCTACTGTTCCAGTGGAAAAACTACTACCCGGATTGAGTTCACTTTTGCTATACGGGATGCAAAGGGAAAAGCACAAGGAAGAAGTTCTGAACTTGTTAGATTGGCTTACAGAACCATCTGGTGAATGCAAATGTTCTCAAACAATATTAAGGCTTGCTTCACAACTTTATCATGATTTTCAAACGGTGCGACTGGGAGCATTGACCGAAAAAATTAATGAACAAAAAAGCTTGACTCATGTGCAAGCAGCTAAGGAGCTTATTTCAACAATCAGCGCCAGCAACTTAGAAGCTTTATACAACAATAAGGTTGATCAACTCAATATTGATTTTAACGTATTTCGCTTGCCATTTGCTCTAGAAGTTTTAGATGCACGCCTAGTTATAGTCAAGCCAGGAAAAACGAATGAAATGCACCGACATGCACATGAAACCGTATTTGTATTTCTTCAGGGTCAAGGAAAAGTTATTGTTGATCAATACGAAAACGAAGTCGAACCGGGTACTTTTGCTGTTATTCCCCGTTGGTGTGTGCATCAATCTGTGAACTTAGGAGAAGAAGAGCTAATTTTTCTGGCGATAGCTGATTTCGGATTAACTGGCAAAAGTTTCATGGGCAATTACTTACACAGTGCTAGACTAAAACAAAATTAGTGCAAATTTTATCACGTTAGATAGGTATGAAAGCAACACAAGAAACCAAAAAACTTTACGACGAAAGTGCAGGAGACTGGCAACGAGTAAGCTAAACGGCTTTTACTTCGGATCACCGATATAGACTCCAAAAGGGTTATAGCTATTGGATCATGCAGGTTAAGCGCCGTTTAGCTTAGAACCGATTTTGCTTTCTGATTACTCCGCGCGTCCGTTTGTCATTGATTTATGTGAACCGATTGTCAACAAGAATATATTAGATCTAGGCTGTGGGGAAGGTTATGTAGGAAGAGAGTTAATTAACCGAGGCGCTCAATATGTTCATGGGATTGATATTTCATCGCAAATGATCGAGCGGGCCTTGATTCAAAAAAACGAGTATCAGATTACTAATGCTTCTTATGAAACTGTTGATATTCGTGATTTTGCGGTCACTGAGTCCGAACAATACGATTTAGTTCTGGCTATGTTTTTGTTCAACTACTTAAATGTTTCAGAAACTATTAGCACGATGCAAAAAGCCTACCAACTTTTGAAATTCGGTGGATATTTCCTGTTCGCCGTCCCCCATCCCTCTTTACCTTTTCTGAAAAAAGATAAGTTTCCGTTTTATTTTAAACCGAAAGCCGGTTATTTTTCTGGGCGCAATCAATTATTCCCCGGTGAGATTTGGCGCAGAGATAGAAAAGCCGTCGCCGTGCAATGTGTTCATAAAACTATGGAAGATTACTTCACATCTCTTCGTTTAGCAGCCTTCACAAAAATGCCAGAAGTTTATGAACTAAAAATTAATCAGGAACATTTAGAACTAGACCCGGAATTTTTTACTCCGCTTATTGACCTTCCCCTTCACGTTGCTTTCAAAATTCAAAAATGATTATACCAATTTATGATCCTAATATTTCATTACTGACTTGGAAAAAATTGCCTGATCCTTCTCAACTATTTTTTCATTTACCCAAATCATTAGTCTTGGATTTACTAAAAAGAAGCAATCACAAATGGCTTGACAAACCCAACGAAATAGGACAGGAAACAGTCAATAAAAATCTTGATTTTTTCCTACCATTTCGTGAGAAATTGCTCCAGGAACCAGGAATAATTATTTTCCGATTAGAACCGGAATTAACAGAAACAGAAATGCGATTAATTTATGCTTTCATTTCTCGCACTTTTGGACTGCTAAACCACCGCTATGGCTATTTTTTTGATGTAATCGATCGAGGAATGGATTACACTAAAGAAGCTATACCCGTTTCGATGACGAATGCAGAAACTGGCTATCATACCGATAGTACAGCCAAAAACTACTTCCCTGATATTGTTGGCTTACTGTGTCTTGCTGCCGAGGATGAGGGAGGAGATTCCCTGGTAGTAAACGCCGCCAATTTGTATCAATATTTCTGGCAACACCAGACACAGCTAGTTCCCTATCTTTACGAACCTTTGGCGCGGGATGTGATTACACCGGGAGAGATTAATTCTCAAGAAGCTATTCAAAAGAATAATTTCCCCTTATTCTCAGCCGATTCTCAGGGTCTGGTTTTTCGTTATATGCGGTACTGGATTGAAGTCGCTTACTCCAAACTGGAAATAGCGCAACCGGAAGCTATCACAAAAACACTTGACATAATCGACAACTTTTTTTCAGAACCGGAAAATACAGTCCGCTTCAAAATGAAAAAAGGTGATGTATTTTACGTTAATAATCGCTTTTTATGCCACAATAGAACCGCTTTAAAAAATTCAGGAAAACCTCGACAGATGGTGCGTAGTTGGATTAACCTTTAAACAAAATACGTCCAGGCGAGAAAGTGGACCGGTCAAGGTACAGATTACGATGACCTCAACCTCCTTTTCACCCCTTCAGTGCTTCAAACTCATCTTAAAAAACCTTCGGTCGGCCTAAAGTAGTGATATAGATAACTGCTTCATCCCAGGGAATTCCTAAAACTTCATTAACTTGATCATCAAAAAAACCACCGATACCACTAACCCCTAACCCCAGATGAATAGCGGCTAAATTTAATCTCTGTCCCAAATGACCCGCATCTGCATGAAGATAACGATAAACTCGATCGCCATATTTAGCCACTGCTTTTGACAGATCCGCCGTATGAAAAACCACAGCAGCCGCATCCCGTCCCAAATCCTGACCTAAACAGAGATAATGTAACTCTTGCCAGAAATTTTTAAAGCGAATTTGCCGCAATTCTTGGGCTTTGGGAGCATAATAATAACAGCCTTCCTCTAATCCGGTTACTGCCGAAACAGCGATAAAAGTTTCCAATAAATCCAGAGCAAAATAATCGGGATTGGGATCGAGATTTTGGCCGGCATAATCTTGGGGTTGATAGGTGAAATGCAGCAAGGCTCGCAATTCGTCTAAACTGAGACTAGCGCCACTATAAGCGCGGGTAGATCTGCGTTTAAGAATCGTACTTTCGAGATCGATTAAATCTTCCCCCCAATTGACGGGACGGGATGTCACGGAAACTTTTAGACAAAAAGGAAAATTATATTTATCTTCCCAATTAGAGGGGGTAACAGTTGCTTCTATCTTCTCATCTGTAGCTATGATAGTGGCTCGGTGTAGGGAGTTTAATAATTCTCCCTCGGGAATTTCGGGATAAAGAGTCGTGGTTGCCGAAGGGAGTGCCGTGGTACTATGGGGGAGATTTTGCCGGATATTGAGCAGATCTGCCAAAGGAATCACCGTCATGACACTTTCTTTCTCGGAATCGAGATAAAGCAATTCATTCATCTGGATATCGTTAAAACCACCGATTAAATGGGCGCGATAGTCATTAATCGAGGCTGATAGCTCAATATTGCCTAATAAATGCCCTGTATCGAGGAAAATACGCCGATAAGCTCGATCTTCGTAGCGCCAAGCGGACCGATAAAAAATGGCACTGGTAACTACAGCGATATCGGTATTTTCTAAAACAGGATTCCAGAAACAAGCAGATTGTAGGTTGGTCCAGACATCACTTTCCCAGAATAAAAGCAGCGAGTGACTTTGACCTTGGTAACTGTAGAGACCGGCGGGTAAAAATTCCGTGCCACGGGAGATCAGATAGACCTCGGCGGGGTATAATCCACCAGCAGAGGGTGCGGAACGTAGGTACAAGGGACTCCCCATAGTGGCGATTTTGGCAGTTAACCCATAGCTAAAGCCCAAAATTCGCGATATACGTCGCCAAAAGTCTCCTTTTTTGGGAACCGTTTGACGGGAGAGGTAGGGTTTGAGATCGAAAGTCTGACCGATTTTGTATTCTTTGAAGGGATAGGGTTGTTGACTCCAATCAAGACCTTTACTTTTTGAGGCGATCGTCTGGGGGTCGTATTTGGTACGCTCGTGGTAGTATTCGGCGATCGAGATTGGCTGATCTGGCATGATAAAGATAGGCTGTCTAAGCTTTACTTTTTAGTTTGACATACTCCCACCGCTATTTAGAAAACGGGTTTCTTTCAGAAACCCGTTTTCTAAAATAAAATTATGACTACACCTAGCTTCACCATTCCCCAATCTGACCCTCCCCTTTCCCCCCGGCAATCCTTGCCGACGATGTATGATTTACCTAGCGACAATCCACTTGAACCCGGTTTGCCTGACGAATTTCACCTATTACAACCTCAGTTATTACTGCTGACTTTCCAGCCTCCCAACTGGGAACCAGACCTAGTTTTTAGCGCCGCTGACCTCAACCTTTACTACGATGTCAGACACCCTCAATGGTACAAGCGTCCCGATTGGTTTGGGGTGGTTGGTGTTCCTCGCCTCTACGATGGCCATGACCTGCGCTTAAGCTATGTGATTTGGCAGGAAGGGGTTTCTCCGACGATTGTGGTGGAATTATTGTCTCCAGGTACGGAAAATCAAGATTTAGGAGAAGAACTACGCCAACCAGGGGAACCGCCAACTAAGTGGACAGTTTATGAACAGATTCTGCGGATTCCCTACTATGTGGTTTTCAGTCGCTATACTAACCAACTTCAAGCGTTTGAACTGGTAGGCGGTTATTACCAACCCGTAGCTTTAGTGCAGGGACGCTTACCGATTCCTCCACTGGAATTGAGCTTGGGTTTGTGGCAAGGTTCCTATCGGGGGATTGAGCGGCTATGGTTACGCTGGTTGACGCTGGAGGGAGAGTTGATTCCCCTTGCCGATGAGGAGTTAATTGCGGCGAAACAAGAGGTTTCTGCGGCTAAACAAGAGGCTTCTGCGGCTAAACAACGAGCAGAACAACTAGCGGCACGATTGCGGGAATTAGGGATAGATCCTGAAACCTGAAGGCTCTAAAACCCCCCAAAAAAGAGAGAGGAAACCCGCGCCTCCTCTGGAGGTGGGACATTATTTTCTCGCTTTGCGGACAGCACCCCCTAGCATTAAACCGCCCAGTGTGATTTGACACTCCCCGCCGTAAAACGGACGGGGATTCTTGGTTCAACGACAGGGCTTAAAAATCTAAAGGAAGTGTAACCTTCACCCTACGACCAAATACCCCATCTAAAGATGCAAATATCGAGCCAGTAGCAATAGACCCCT
>NZ_JADBRW010000067.1:0-3860 GCF_020247025.1 Microcystis sp. M109S1 | reverse complement strand
AGGGTTGAAATATTTGGGAAATCATCTCAACGGTACTGTTGGGCAAACAGAAACCGACCCAAACGCCTTGGGAGAGTCCGGCCTCTGGATTCTTAATGGAGACATTGAGAATCTAAGCTGTCTCGTTGAACAAGGAATTTCTAACAGCGATGGGTCAAGAATCCCCCGTCACAGCGTAGCTTGACGGTGGGAGTATGTCAATTAACCTAACTGTTCAGGGGGAACTGTCAGCGCCATAATAATCGATGGACTTCGATCGAGAGCAGAAATTTTATGAGTTGCCGGCCAAAAAAGCCAATATGGGGTAATAACGAGCTATTCAGTTTTAAAAGCAATATTTAAGCTAAAATTTATGAAAATCGCTATTTTATCGCAAGACGCTTCTCTTTACTCGACCAAGCGACTGAAAGAAGCGGGAGAAGCCCAAGGCCATGAGGTACGAGTGATCAATTATTTGCGCTGTTACATGAACATCACCTCCCATAAACCCACGGTTGTCTATAACGGTAAACCCTTGGAGAGTTTCGACGCAATTATTCCCCGCATTGCCGCCTCAAAAACCTTCTATGGAACCGCAGTCGTCCGACAATTCGAGGTGATGAATGTTTTTACCACCAACGACTCGCAAGCAATTTCTCGGTCGCGGGATAAATTGCGTTGTCTGCAAATCCTCGCTCGGGAAGGGATAGGCCTACCGGTGACGGGAATTGCTCACGCAACCCAAGATATCGATGGTTTAATCGAAACCGTCGGCGGCACCCCTCTAGTGATTAAATTATTAGAAGGAACCCAAGGTATTGGGGTAGTCTTAGCGGAAACCGATCAAGCAGCCAAGTCAGTTATTGAAGCTTTTCGGCAATTAGAAGCTAATATTCTAGTACAGGAATATATTAAAGAGGCCAGTGGGGCAGATCTGCGCTGTTTTGTCATCGATGGAAAAGTGGTGGCCTCGATGAAGCGACAGGGGGCCGAAGGGGATTTTCGTTCTAATCTTCACCGCGGTGGTAAGGCAGAAAAGGTAAAATTAACCCCGGAGGAACGCAGTACGGCCATACGGGCCACTAAAGCTATGGGTTTACGGGTTGCGGGTGTGGACTTATTACGGTCCAATCACGGGCCTGTGGTTATCGAGGTGAATTCCTCTCCCGGTTTGGAAGGAATAGAAGCGGCCACCGGTGTTGATGTGGCTAAAAAAATTATTGATTTTGTCGCTAAAAATGCCACCCTAGTCCTAAATCGCGATCGATATCAATATTAGCCATCAGCCTTGCATCAGTTATCAGTTATCAGTTATCAGTTATCAGATGTGAGTTTTCAGTCAATAGTATTAAGCGATAAGCTCGGAGCTGCCTTTTTACTGAAAAAAATCTCCCCACACCCCACACCCTACACCCCACACCCCTTAAACAGGATTTAAGCTAAACGGCTTTTACTTCGGATCACCGATATAGACTCCAAAAGGGTTATAGCTATTGGATCATGCAGGTTAAGCGCCGTTTAGCTTAGTATCAGTTATCAATCGGCAAATACACGGACGCTATCGGGAATAATCGATAGTTTTACCTTTGTACCGATGTCTAATTGGGTGTTAATCGTTGTTCTAGCGTGGATTTGGCTGCCGGTGGCCGTTAGCAGACAATAACGGTATTCCCGTCCTAAAAATTGGCGATCGCAAATAACCAGAGCTCCCGTCTCATCCGGTTTAATTTTGACATCTTCCTCTCTCAGCATCAATTCCCCTTTGTCCAAATCTTGACCATCGGCAATTTCCCAGACTCCTATCTCGGTTTGCCATTGTTCCCCCTCCCGTCTAGCGGGGATAAAATTCGCTTGGGTGACAAACTCGGCCACAAATCGCGAGGCCGGATGACTATAAATTGCTTCGGGATTGTTAATTTGTTCTAATTTTCCTTGACAAATGACGGCAATTGTGTCACTGATCACCATTGCCTCCTCCCGGTCGTGGGTGACAAAAATGGCCGAGATACCGGTCGCTTTCAGGATATGACGGATCTCGTGCCGTAACCGTTGCCGTACCTGCACATCGAGATTACTTAAAGGTTCATCTAAGAGGATTAAAGAGGGTTTTGGGGCTAAAGCGCGGGCGAGGGCGACTCTTTGCTGTTGTCCTCCCGATAGCTGATGGGGATAACGTTTTTCTAGTCCTTGCAGTCCGACTAAATCCAAAGTTTCCGCCACCCTAGCGTTAATAGCTTTGGTCGATAATTTCTCCCCAGAATTTTTTAACCCGAAGGCGATATTTTCAGCAATGGTTAAATGGGGAAAAAGAGCGTAATCCTGAAAAACCATGCCCGTATTGCGTTTTTCCGGAGGAATAAAGGTTTTTTCGTCGGCAACTATTCGCCCTCCCAATTCAATCACTCCTTGAGATGGTTTTTCAAATCCCGCAATCATCCGGAGTAGAGTGGTTTTACCGCAGCCCGACGGACCCAATAATCCGAGAATTTCGCCCTCTGTTAAACTAAAACTGATATTATCGACAGCTAGAGTAGTAGAAGCGGGAAAACGCTTGTTAACCTCGGATAAACGCAGAATGACAGACTTTTTCATGGTGGGAAAGACAATCGCCCAGTCAGTGGCGGGGCTATTTACTTAAGAATTATTCCTAATTAGTTCACTATTATTGTTTATAACATCTCAAGGGACTAATTAGGAAACTTTCTCAAAAATTTCATGCTCACACCTGAAGATATTATTCTCGTTCCCCGGGGGGCCGAGCATAGCTCAATCCGTCGAGGATTAAGAAACATCGGCGATTTAGCCCCGCAAATTATCCCGATTAACCTTGGCGCTCCAGAATTCCTCGACAGTTCCCCAGTCTCTAAGCTATCTCTAGAATTTCTTAATAAGCTCAAAGGAAAAATTGTGCTGATGGGATTAGCGGGCAGTCTCAGCGATCGCTATCGAGCCGGAGATGGGGTAATCTATCAAGGTTGTGGCCTAGAAAAGGGGAATTATTGGCAGTGCGAACCAGAAATAACCGCAGAAATCGCCCAATTAACCGGATATAGCCTCGTTAAAGGTTTAACCAGCGATCGCCTGATTAGCCAGTCCGAGGAAAAACGACGTTTAGGACAGGGGGGCTATGAGGTGGTCGATATGGAAGGAGCAAGGATTTTAGCGGCTTTATCGGGGCAAAAAGTGGCAATTGTGCGCGTGATTAGCGACGAGGTGACGCAGGATTTACCCGATTTAGCCCCGGCAATTGATAATCAAGGTCAGCTGCTACCATTGCCCCTAGCTCGACAAATGTTAATCCGTCCCATCCCGGCCTTCCATTTGATTCAAGGTTCCCTAAAAGGTTTATCCGTACTAACTCAGGTGGTGCGAAAGTTGTGCGGCAGTAATTTTTAAAAGTTGCTTGCAGATTATTTTTTTTCTGTGCTATAGTGGTTAGGCTAAAATCAAGCGGATGTGGTGGAACTGGTAGACACGCACGTTTGAGGGGCGTGTGGCTTACGCCTTGCGAGTTCGAGTCTCGCCATCCGCATAAACTTTTATCTGCCCTCCGACAAGAATTGCCCTTGTCACCTTGAATGTCGGCAGGATGCCCCCGTTACACCCGTAGGGTTAGCGGGGGAGTCGCTCTTTTCCCCGTGGTACTAACGGTAATCGTCCCATCTTTCTCGACAAAGCGGAAGATTCGAGCGTCACAGTCGAAACTTGTTGAGGTGAAGTTCTTGACCTTTTCCCCCTTCTGTGGCTCTTCTAGGTTCTGTGTGAGCATGGTATAATAGTAACACAGAACAGGAGGTGGGTTATGTGGATAAATTTTGAGCAACTCCTCGATTTACCAAATGTAACAGTGGTCAATTATCAAAAAATTGAGCAGACAATTT
>NZ_JADBRW010000066.1:0-20637 GCF_020247025.1 Microcystis sp. M109S1 | reverse complement strand
GGCGTTGTCAGATGAAGAGATGAGAAGGTAAAATAGATAGAAACTTAATGAAGGAAAAAAAACGATGAAATGTCCAGAATGTAAAAGTGACCACATCAATAAAAATGGTCATCGTGGTCAAAAACAAAACTATATATGTGTAAACTGTGGTCGTCAGTTCATCCACAGCTATGAAACCAAGGGCTATAGCGATGATGTTAAGCGTAGCTGTCTGAAAATGTAGGTAAATGGCCTGGGATTTCGAGGCATTGAGAGAGTGACGGGAGTCTCACGAACAACCATTATGGATTGGGTCAAACAAGTGGGAAAACTGCTGCCTGATTCCTATAATTCAGAAACGATTCCAGAAGTGGGAGAACTAGATGAATTAGAGACCTTTGTTGGTAAAAAAAAGAACAAAATCTGTATCTGGACGGCTGTTGACCACTTTCGAGATGGAATTCTTGGATGGGTAATTGGTGGTCTCGCAAGGCGAGTGCCTTCGGCAACATAGTGCAGACACATTTCAACGTTTATGGCAAGCTATCTCATTTTGGCAATGTTATTTTTGGGTAAGTGATGGAAATCCAGTGTATCCAATATTTATCCCTGACGGGGATCAGATTGTTAGCAAAACTTATAGGACAAGGGTAGAGGGAGAAAATACAAGATTACGTCATTACAACCGCGCGTCTTCATCGTCAGACTCTCTGCTATTCAAAATGTGTCAAAATGTTAGAAAATTCCCTACCGCTTCTAATTCATTACCTTAAGTTTAAGGATGTTCCAGTTCCCTACACTTTTGCTTGATTCATCTTTACATCTGACAACGCCGTTTTAGAGAGAGTTGGCGATCGAGGCTAGGAGCGGCCCGTCTATGGTTTCAGTGTAACCATCCGATCCCAAAAATTTTTTAATTTCTATCATTCGAGTTTTTCTTTTTGATTCATACATTTGTTCTCAATTTTTCCTCTTCCCCACTGGAAAATTTTTGGAGATTTTTCAGTGCAAATGTACTGTCCTAGTCTCAAAAAATTCGGCAGTCAATCTCATAAATCGGCTCGTGTTTTCTGACCCTTTTTACCTCTGGCTGCTGTGAATAAGCTGACTACACATCTAAATTATCGGTTAAGACGGCATGAGAGCTAAGCTAAACGGCGCTTAACCTGCATGATCCAATAGCTATAACCCTTTTGGAGTCTATATCGGTGATCCGAAGTAAAAGCCGTTTAGCTTACAAGCAAAGACAGGGAGCTAGAACTTTTGTACTAAAAATCTCTAGGGCTGGTTTAAATTCAGTAAAGCTTACTGAAAAATATGTTACATAATTAGCTTATCAGATTTATTATTAGTGACAAGAGGAGGTAATACTAAATCCTGTTTAAAAGGTATAGGAGAGTGGGGTGTGGGGTGTGGGGAGAAGGGAGCGCTGGAGCTGCGGAGTGGGGAGCAGGGAGAAACAATTGATAACTTGAGAGTTAATCACACTATTAAAAACGTATTTGGTCTAAGAGAGCGTTTCTCATCAAGATGAAGTATGAAGGCATTTGGCATCATCCCCAGACGACCAGCTACTGCTCCAGCCTTCCCCAGTTCCGGCCTTCCCCAAAACCCGAGACTTTGTACCTCACAAGTAAGATAAATGCTTCTCCTAGACTAAAAGAAATAGGGTCTATTGGGGGAGATTCCGAGAAATTATGGAAGGAAGCTGCAATTAGATCGAGATTCGCAGTATTTTACTGAGGAATTTCAACTAAAATCCTAAAATCCTAAAATCCTAAAACCCAACACCCTAAAACCTCACACCCAACCCCCAAACCCGAACAAAAATCTCTTGGCTGGTGGTTTTTAACGGTGGAATTGGGAACTATAGAGATGAAACCCGAAAGGGTGAATCAAGTCCTTGTTTAGAGGGAACCCCCTGATAAATTTCAGATTGCGTTGGAGGCAAAAATGAGAGAAATTTCGGAGCATCCGGTCAACGGGGACTATTATCGGGCATCTTTTGCCATTGTTGTTCTTGGCAGCCTAGCTAGGTAGGGAGTTATGAGCGAAATATTGCTGGTAGAAGACAGCCAAGCGCAACGGGAACTGATCTGTGATTTACTCCGCAATAGCGGCATTAAGGTCACGATCGCCACGGATGGGGTGGAAGCCCTCGAACATATTCAGAGAGCCAATCCGGATCTCGTCCTCCTCGATATCGTCATGCCCCGCATGAATGGTTATGAGGTGTGTCGTCGTCTCAAGTCGGATCCAAAAACCAAAAATGTCCCGGTGGTCATTTGTTCCTTGAAAGGGGAAGTCTTTGATCGCTATTGGGGCATGAAAATCGGAGCCGATGCCTACATTGTCAAGCCCTTTGAACCGATTGAGTTCATTTATACCATTAAACAACTGTTGCGCCGATAAAATCGCCCTCACCGGGGACAGTCTAGCTATGGCATAGGTCAAGACAGCTAAAAACGCCGCCCGAATTATTAGTTGCAAGAGAACTAAACTCATGCTTAACAACGCCGATTTTTTTGCTGGTAACGCTCAAAATATCGCCCCCGACAATCAGGAATTACAAACTCCCGTCGGTGAACTGTACTTGCGATTTTATCTACCCTCTCAGGACGAGTTTGCCCTTAGTGCCGTGGGAATTTGCGAGGTAATACAGCAACCACTCGATCGCATTACCCCCATTCCCAATGCTTCACCCTTGCTCCTCGGCACGATCAATCTCCGGGGTCAAGTGATCTGGGTGGCGGATCTCGGGCAATTTTTGGGGGATAGCAGCCGCTTAAACACCGATCGAGCCGAAATTCCCATAATTGCGATCAAAGAAGAGGAAACGATCCTCGGTTTAGCGGTGGAACGTTTGGGAGATATGGAATGGCTCGACCCAGATAAACTAGGTAGTGCGGCCAGTATTCCCGATCAGATCGCCCTCTATGTGCAGGGAGAGTGGATTCTGGGCCAAGAATCAAAAAAAACCTTAAGACTACTCGATCATCTGGCCATACTCCGTTTTGCCCGTTGGGCGGCTTAAAACCTGAAAAAAATAGCAGAATAGGATTTATAGGAATTCTTTCTTGAAACTACTAACTACTTCATTTAACTTTACTAGGGGAGGGGCAAATGCCGTCAGGGACAGAATACGCAAAACTCTATAGAAAGGCTAACACCGCCTATTGCCAGGGCAACCTTGAGGATGCCGCCGTCATTGTCAAAGAGATGACCAGCAAGTATCCCGAGGATGCCAATGTCATGCTTTTACAGGGTCACATTCATCTAGGACTACAACAATACAGATTGGCGGAGGAACGTTACGAAACAGTGCTGCAATTGGCTAAAAATTCTCCCAATAGCTCCGATCTAGTCGATTATGCCCAGCGTGGTCTCGATCAGATTCGGCAATTTCGTTTTGAAGCCGAGGAGGGAGATTTTACGATCGCTGCTACGGAAAGCATTGCCTACAGCGAGGCAGCTTTCGATCTAGGTCAAGGTTTTAACCATTCTCGCTCCTGGAAGTCGCCAGGGGCTGACCCCGATGGACAAAATAAAGAGCTGGATTGGAATAGTAGTCTTTTCAATGAGGAGGATCCCGGCGAGCCTACGGTAAGTAAAGTCCATTCCTATGACGATGATTTTGAGGAATCGGAGGAAACCGCCTTTAGTTCCCTTACCCAGCTGGGCCCTGGCTCTCACGGTTCCCAGTGGTCTAGCGATTCGGCGGAGGGGGAAGCCCCTTTCCCCTTTTTAGAAGCGGCGGAGATTGACTCGCTGGAGGAAGGGTGGGACGGTGAGTTAGGGTCAACGGGAGAAGCCACTTTTATGGTTTCCTCTGATCTGGGGGGAAATCCCCTCACCGGTAGAGATCAGGAGTTATCCTATAGGGATACCCTAGAAGAAAGCACTTTTGCCATTGACCCGGAATCGACCCGCCCACAAGGGGCAAAAACTGGCCGAGTCACTCAAAAAAGATACGAGGAGGAAGACACTGGAGATTTTGGGGAACCAGAACTCAATGATGAGGATTTAGACGGTTTTTCCCCACTGGCTCTGACGGATACGGTTCAAGGACTGGGGGACTGGGAGCTATTTACCCGTTCGGGGGGGGAAGCTTTAAGTGGTGGTTTTCTCCCCGAACCCAGTGCGCGCCTTAATGCCAGTTCTGGTGTGGGAGAGCCTAGTTTTAATCCTTCTCGTCTAAAAACCCCCAATGACAAAAGAGATAGTCATCTTACCCATGCTTCCGAGCGCTTGCTCAAGCCAGTGGTGGAAGTCGCTCCGGACAAATTAGGCTTTTTTGTCAACGCTTCTTTAGGCAAAAAACAACTAATCCTAGCGGCTTTAGCGGGTATTGCCCCTGTGATCATAATTTTTGCCGTTAGTACCACCTCTTGGCTTTCTACGCTCTTGGCTGCCAAACCAGCCCCGAATAGCCGGGCAAAAACCGAAAAGGTTGCCCCCAAACCGGCCCCAAAACCGCCAGCCTCAGCCAGTCTTTCCCCCTTCAGTCAACCGGTACTAACCATGATGTTATTAACCGGACTGGGAACCCTGGCCCTGACTTGGCTAGGCCTACAGTTGCTAATTAGTCAGATTAAGCGCAGTCTCAACGATCTGCAAAGCCAATTCGATCATCTCTCGGAAGGTAAGTTTAACGCTAAAGCGACGATCTACTCGGAAGATGAATTCGGTCAACTGGCCAATCGTTTCAATCAGATGGCTCGGGTGGTGGTAGTTACCACCACGGAAGCCCAACGCCGCGCCGCCGAAACGGAACGGGAACGGGAAGACTTACAACGGCAAGTGATTCGACTTCTCGATGATGTGGAAGGAGCGGCTCGGGGAGATCTGACCGTGGAAGCGGAGGTAAGCGCCGATGTTTTAGGGGCGGTGGCCGATGCTTTTAATTTGACTATCCAAAACCTGCGCGAAATTGTCCGACAGGTGAAAAAAGCGGCAAAACAGGTGAATCAAGGCAGTACCAATAGTGAATCTTTCGCCCGCAATCAGTCTAGCGATGCCCTGCGGATGGCGGAGGAATTGGCCGTCACCCTTAATTCGGTACAGATGATGACCGACTCAATTCAACGGGTGGCAGAAAACGCCAGAGAAGCCGAAGAAGTCGCCCGCACTTCCTCGATTACCGCCCTGAAGGGGGGCGATTCCGTGGAAAGAACCGTGGCGGGAATTCTGCAAATCCGCGAGACCGTATCAGAAACGGCGCGAAAAGTCAAGCGTTTGGCGGAAGCTTCCCAGGAAATCTCGAAAATTGTCGCGGTAGTCTCTCAGATTGCCTCGCGGACCAATTTATTGGCTCTTAATGCCTCGATTCAAGCGGCGCGAGCAGGAGCGGCGGGCCGCGGTTTTGCGGTTGTGGCCGATGAGGTGCGTCAGTTGGCCGATAGAGCCGCTAAATCTCTTAAGGAAATTGAACAGATCGTTTTACATATCCAATCGGAAACGGGTTCGGTAATGACGGCGATGGAGGAAGGGATTCAACAGGTGATCGATGTCACCGAGCGCTCGGAACAGGCGAAGAAGTCCCTAGAAGATATTATCCAAGTTTCTAACCGCATCGATACGCTGGTGCGATCGATTACCGCCGATACGGTCAAACAACGGGAAAATTCCCTCAATGTCGCCCAAGTTATGCAGTCGGTGGAGTTAACCGCTCAGGAAACTTCCCAAGAATCCCAACGGGTGGCCGGTTCTCTGCAAAAACTGGTGAGTATCTCCCGGGAGCTGCTTTCTTCGGTAGAACGGTTTAAGGTAGACTCGGAGGATAATTAATAATCGGTGAGTGGTAATCAGTGGGTTATTGATTGGCCGCTATCGCTCATTGACAGCTAGAGTGAGTAAAGTTATGCCTAAACTTAGTCTCTGCATGATTGTCAAAAATGAAGCCGAAAATCTCCGGCGCTGTTTGGATAGCGTTAAAGGGGTGGTGGATGAGATGATCGTTATGGATACGGGTTCGACCGATGATACGATTGCTATTGCTCAAAGTTACGGTGCCATAGTTCCTAGCTACGATTGGCGGGGTAATTTTTCCGATGCCAGAAATGAGGCTTTAAAATATGTTACTGGCGATTGGATTTTAGTCCTTGATGCTGATGAGGAATTAAATCCCGCTATCGTAACGAAAATGCGTCGGGCAATGGAAAAAGAGGAAAATTTAGTGATTAATTTAATCCGCCATGAAATCGGAGCCGTACAATCACCTTATTCTCTAATTTCGCGGCTATTTCGCCGACATCCTCAGGTCACTTTTACCCGTCCCTATCACTCAATTATTGATGATAATGTGGCTATTTTATTAAAAAAAGAACCTGGTTGGAAAATAGTTGAACTGCCAGAAATTGCTATCTTTCACTACGGTTACACCGTCGATAAAATAGCCAGCTTAGATAAGTTTGAACGGGCAAGAAAAGCGATGGAGGGTTTTTATCAGCAACATCCCCACGATCCCTATGTGTGTAGTAAATTGGGGGGGTTATATCTGAAGATTGGCAGGGATAAAGAGGGTTTTAAGCTGCTCAAACATGGTTTAAAATGCCATGGCTCTAATCCTCATATTTTATACGAGTTATATTATCATCTCGCTAATTATTATTATTCAGTGGAGGAATTTAAGCAATCAGGCGATCATTTTGTTAAAGCGATTAAGCAGCCAATTTTAGATAAGTTAAAACTGGGTGCCTATAATAATTTTGGTGGGTTATTATACGAAGCAGAAAAATACGAAGCGGCCTTATCTATCTTTGAGAAAACCGTAGAAATTGATCCTAGCTATGCCGATGGTTACTATAATTTAGGACTGGTTCTCAAACAACTGCACCGGCTACCAGAATCGATTAAAGCTTATAAAAAAGCTCTCAAGTTAAACCCCGATAATCCCACTATTTACCAAAATCTAGGGGTTGCTTATATAGTTTTCGGTAGTTATAATGAGGCGATCGAGATTTGGCAAAAAGGCCTACAATTATTGAAAGATCAGGGTAATTTCTCTCGCGCTGAAATGCTGCAAGAAACCCTAGAAGCTCTGGGAGCAAGTGTATTGAATGATGAACAGTAACTGTTCACTGTTGTTGCGAAGATTGGGAGCAGCCACTGTACTAAAATTCTCAATAGGCAGTTAAAATGCAGTACATCTGATTGCTAAAACCCTGTCTAGTCAAATCCTGTGAGGATTTTTCCGAATTAATTGTTAATAGGATTATCGAGGAGTTAGACGCTGAAGACTTAGGGGTTTTGATAGAAATTATCAAGAGATAATTGCTGCCGTGTAATTGACCTTGACAAGAAATGCTATAATTTCCTAGCAAGAGGGGAATTTAATCTCCCTCAGGGTTGCCATCGCACAATTTTGTCGGTTGCTGGTTCTCGTCAGCTTGTTTGTCAAATATACCAATTCTAGTTTGAATCGGTGCTGTTATGTCAAGATTCAACATTTCTGGCTGCAACAGAACTGGAAAATCAAATAATCTATTCCCTAAAATCTTCTTACCTTAGACAAAAATAATGAAATTCGAGGAAATCCAAGAGATTCTTAATCGGCAACTGCTCAAGCTTGAGAATCGCTGTCTCAATGACACAGAACAATTATTGTTGCGAGGACTTTGGCAGAAAAAGAACTATCAAGAAATTGCCCAAGAAAACGGTTATAGTAGCAGCTATCTTGCCAATATAGTTGCGCCAGGACTCTATGATAAAGTCTCGCAACTGATCGGACAAACGATCAATAAGAAAAATTTTTTATCTAGACTACAATCTCATTTTACCAACTCCACATCGCTTCAGTATTGGGGTAATGAATATCCCCAGAATGAGCGTCCAGAATACCCCGATGCTCCTGTTCCCTATAATTCTTATTATTATCTAAAACGAACAAAACTTGAAGCAAAAATTATCGAGGAAATCGGTCAATCTGGGGCGTTAGTACGCATTAAAGCGCCCAAAAAATGGGGGAAAACGTCTTTATTATTAACAATTTTAGAGGCTTGTCAACAACAATTAGGTTATCGAGTTGTTAGGTTAGATTTACAACAAGCAGACCAAGACATTATAGCAAATTTTAACAAGTTCTTACGCTGGATTTGCCGTAATTGTGCTCGGCAGTTGAATTTAGAAGCCAAATTAGATGATTATTGGGATGAAGATATAGGAATTAAAATGAGTTGGACAATTTATTTTGAAGAGTATATTTTACGAGAAATAAAACAGCCAGTGGTATTGGCTTTAGACGAAGTGCATCGAGTCTTTGAACATCCGAAAGTAGCGGAAGATTTTTTACCTTTAATCAGAGCTTGTTATGAAGAATCTAAGCGATCTCCCCTGTGGCAGAAATTACGTTTAATTATTGTTCAATCCACAGAATCTTATGTTTCTCTGCGATTAGAACAGTCTCCTTTCAATGTGGGATTACCCATAGAGTTACAGGGTTTTGATCAAGAACAAGTGGCAGAATTGGCAAAAAAATATCAATTAAATGAATTAGCAACCAACGAAATTCAACAATTGATCGACTTAGTGGGGGGACATCCTGCCTTGATTCATTTAGCGATTTATCATCTTAGCCAAGAGCGAATCACGATTGAAGATTTAATCAAATCAGCAATTACATCAACGGGGATTTATTCCTCTCATTTACAGCTTCACTGGGTTACTTTACAAAAACAACCCGAACTTGCCGATGTTTTTCAACAGATTTGTCAAGGGAATCAACCAATTATACTCGATCCAATTATTGCTTATAAACTTAATAGTATGGGTTTAATTAAACTCAGGGAAAATCAAGCAATTGTCAGTTGTCAGTTGTATCAAAAATACTTTAGAAGTCAATATACTGGTTCAGTTTAAAACAGCGATCGCTCAAGCCAATCAGTATTAAATATCGTCTGATAAATCCGATTATGAACGTCCATTTTACCATGGCGTTTTACCACTAATCCAGATAAAAATAACTCAGGTAAATAGGGATTGTTATCAATCTGTATTGCTTCTTGATGCAGGATTTGTCGATACAAGGTTAATAATTGGGGTCGGTTTGGACTTTGAAGAAGGCGATCTTGAATGGTTTTTAAATGTTCAGGTTGATCCTGCATCTCCCAATCTTGAATAATTTTTTCTGCTACTAAGTTGGCCAACCATTGTTCTTCTTGATTAGAGGGGATTGGTTGCTCACTATCCCGCATCAGTTGACAGAGTTTTTGAGTTAAGAAAGGTTGCCCTCCCGTCCAGCTTAAGACTTGTTTGAGCATTGTCTGAAGATTACTGACTTTTTCTGTTAACCCATATAATAAAGGTTGAGCTTCGTGTTCTTTAAAACTTGCTAATTCAATAGCGTTACCAATATTAAAAGGTGTTTTCTGGGGGTCAGTAATTAAAGCTGAAGGTGTGGTAGCACCAAAAAAGGCAAAAGTTAGCTCTTGAAATTGAGGTTGAATCGCTCTCTGGTTATAAAAAGAACGAATTAAAGCAAAAAAGTCAGAGACATCAAATTTTAACCCTAAAATGCTATCAATTTCATCAATAAATATAACAGTCGATTGTCTAGATTGCCACTGATTAAAATCGTTATTAACTAGAAGAAACTCTTCTATAAATTGTCCTAATCGTTGTACAGGAGGCAGGTCTAATTGTTCACTCCACCAAGCTTTAAAAGTTTTCAATTCTTTGATTAATCCAAAACTGCGGAGCAGATCAACGGCTAATCCTTTATACCATTGTTCGGAGGTAATATTGTCTGTTCCTAGGCGAGTTAAGTCAATGACTGCACATCTAATTCCCTCCTTTTGTAATTGGCTCATCATCCGTACCATTAAGCTAGATTTTCCCATTTGACGTGCATTTAAAACATAGCAAAATAGACCTTGTTTGAGAGCTTTATAAAGATTGCGATCGGCTTGTCGAACCACATAATTCGGTGCATCCATCGGTAAACTTCCACCTACTTGATAGACAAATTTGGGGGGTTGTTCAGCACTTTTAAGCAGGTCATTTTCAAAGATAAGTTCTGCTTGAGTTGCTTTCAGTACCTCTAAAGTATTTGTGAGTTCTTTTGTCCTTTCTTCTACTCTTTGTTCTAAGGTTTGATAGAGTCTGGAGTTATCAATAGAGATAGCAGCTTGAGCTGCTAGAATATTTAATAGTTCTACTCTTTCATCAGTAAATGTACCTGTGGTTAGATTATTTTCTAAATAAACAATTCCTTTTATTTGACCTTGATTGAGTAAAGGGGTACAAAGAATGGATTTAGTTTGTTTTGCAACAATATAATAATCATTGGTAAATTGACCTTCAGAAGTGGCATCGTTTACAACGATAGTTTCTTTTGTGCGAGCGACATAATTAATAATGCTAGTGGGTAAAAGAGGAATTGAGTTATCATGGTCGATAGATTCTATGGGAATTGACTGTAAGATATTAATAGTTTCTTGATCAATTGTGCCTTGAGCTTCAATAACCCAATTTTCTTCCTTTTCTAAAATCAGATAACCTGTTTGCGCTCCTGCATTTTCAATGACAATTTTCATTAAATTTTGCAGAAGATTTTCTAGCTTGATTTCTCCAGAAATCGCTTGCGAGGCTTTGATAATTGTGCTTAAATCAAGAACTTCTCCATCATTTCCAGTGGTAGAGATAGTGGTACTTAATCCCTTAGATTTGTTTTGATTGCTGATGCCTAATAAATATTTAGGGTATTCTTCTTCTAATTGTTTAACTTTGGCCTTTGCACCCCAACGCGTATAACAATGATAAGCATTTCTGAGATATAGTTTACCGATTTCTTCTCTACCTAAAGTAAAATAAAATTCAGAGGCACGTTCATAAGCTAAAGCCTCTTCATGGATAAATTCATATTTCTTTGCTCCTGCTATAGCACTATCATAATATTTCATTGCTGTCAAAGGTTTTCTCAAAACACGAGCTATTTCTGCCTGTATTAAATTGTATTTATGCTCAAAATTCATCGGGGCATGATCCTGCCAACATTTCATCAATTTCTGATTTTCTTGGACTTGCTTAAGATATTGTTTTTGATTTTTTTGACCAAGGGATCGATATTGAGCTAGTAATGCCAAAGAATAATAAAAATTATGTTCTGTAAAAATAATTTCTGATTTCACAAAACCTGAATATTCAAGGGCGATCTTACTGTTTTCTATTGCTTGAGGATAATCTTTAAACAAGTAACAAAGCCAAGCTTTATAAAAATAAATATTAAAGACAGAAATTCGATTGTTAACTTGGAGTAACTGCGTTAAAGACTTTTCCTCGTCGAGCATAGTACCCGTTAAGTTTTTAACGACTGATTCATTTACTAAAATTTCGACAAATTGGGCGCATATCTTTGTTAAATTTAAGGGATGTTCTTGCTGATATTGAACAATAAAATCAATATATTGTTTTTGCTGATTGTGAACGAATTCTAAGTTATTCCCTACAAATAATAAATGATCGCAGTAGAAATTGGCCGCATGGCAAGCAAATTCAAGATCGCCAACTTCCAGAGCCTTTTGCATAGATTTCTTAAGGGTTTCAAGCGTTTGTTTAATATGATGTTTTTTATAGGTTATATTAATGGAAATTGAGACATAAGCTTTCGCCCAAAAATCCTTGGCATTTAATTTCTCTAAAACCCGTAAAGATAACTGTCCAAGTTGATAAGCTAAATCAATATCTAACATGAGCCAAGAGACAATAATTCCATAAACAGCATAAGCATAAACGACTGGGGGTGAATTACCATACCGCTGGGATAGGGTAATCTCAGTATAGAGAATTGGTAATGCTATAGAACTTTCGGCAAAACAAGCAGGACCATAAATAAGACTAAAAATCTTCATTGCCATCAACTTATTAGGTTCTTTCATCACTCCTAATCTGGCTAATTTTTCAATGTCTAACGCTTGTGGTGGTGATTCCACTAAAGATATGCCCAAAATTTCTAAAGCTTTTTGTCCGTTATTTAAAGCTAGGTATATTGCGCCCTTAGCCAAGTTTATTTTAATCTTTATTTCGTAAAATTTAACTTGTTCTAAAGGACTTCGGACGTGCAGTAAAGCAAAATCACACAGATTATCAGCCGTTTCTAGATTAGTATTCAGATAGTGAGCTTCTGCTAATTCAAGATAGATATTAAAGGTAAGCTCATATTGCTTTTGCCAACTATCTAATAATAAAAGCTGACAAGCAAAATGTAAATAATTGACTGAAGCTTGGTAAGCATTAGCCGATTTAGCTTTCTTTCCCGCCCTTAAATTTAATTGACACAACTGTTCTTTATCTGAGGTATCCTTTAATAAATCAATCCCAAAATTGAGTTGATTAACTATGTCAAATAATTTGTTTTCTTGAGCTTGAGGAGTTGTCTTTTTGAGGAGAAATTGACCAATTTGCAAGTGAGTTGCTTTTCGTTCTGATTCAGGAATAAGTGAATAGGCTGCTTGCTGTACTCTATCGTGTAAAAATTTATATTTAATCTCTACATTTTCTAAATTTAACTTTTGGTATTCTATCTGATCAAACAATAAAGGAAGTTGATAGTCTTCTGACTGAGGTAAAATAAATCCTTGTTGAAGAGCTATCGCTAATTCTTTCGCTGTAGCGGAGATAGATTTTTGTTGAACAAATGCCAATAAATCTAAACTAAAAGAGTTGCCAATACAAGCAGCTAATTTGATTAGTTGTTGCGTTTTTTCAGGAAGTTTACTAATATTTCTGGCAATTAATTCCACAACATTATAATCAGTAATACCGACAGATTGTATAGCCTCACTAGACCAAATCCAACGATCTATATTGACTTGATAGGTTATTAAGTTTTCACTGTATAAAGTTTTAAGAAACTGAGAGATAAAGAAAGGATTGCCTTGGGTTTTATAAAAAATTAATTCGGCTAAATCTTTAAGCTCATCCCTATTAACCTTACCGTTAAAAGTTTCCTCAATTAATTGTCGAACACTGTCATAAGATAAGGGTTGAATTTCAAGATGATTGATCAGTAAATGGGTAGTTTTTAGTTTCTCTAGCATCAAGGTTAAGGGATGAGTTGAACTAACCTCGTTATCTCGATAAGCACCAATAAAAAACAAATATTTGCTTCTTTTATCGGTCATTATAAGTTGCAATAATTTTAGGGATGCCGAATCTATCCATTGTAAATCATCAAGAAAAATTACCAAAGGATGATTAGGAGTACAAAAAACCTTGATGAACTCTTTAAAAACTTGATTAAAACGATTTTCAGCTTCTAGAGAGTTTAATTGAGGAACTTCTGGCTGTTTACCAATGATTAATTCAACTTCAGGAATGACATCGATAATAATTTGAGCATTTGGCGTAATAGCCCTGATAATATGGTCTTTCCAACCTTCAATTTCCTCCTGATTTTCGGTTAATAACTGGCGAATCAATTCTTGCAATGCTTGAATCAGAGCCAGATAAGGAATATTGCGTTTTAACTGCTCAAATTTTCCCCTAATAAAATATCCTCTCGCTTCAACAATTGCTTTTTGAACTTCATTAACAATGGATGTCTTACCAATTCCTGAATAACCAGAGACTAACATTATTTCGATGGCAGATTCAACTTTTTCTACTCCTGCTACTTTTGGGTTTGCTACTCGTTTGAATGCTTCTAGTAATCTGACTATTTCTTGACTTCTTCCATATAGTTTTTGAGGAATCAGCAATTGATTGGGATAATCCCGTTTTCCCAAAGCAAAAATCTTAAGCCGGCTCTGCTTTTCTAGTTGACATAAACAAGTTTCCAAATCAAATTTGAGTCCAGCAGCACTTTGATAACGCTCTTCTGCATTTTTTGCCATTAGTTTTCTAACAATGTTAGAAATCATCGGCGGAACTGAGAATTGTTCTAAAGGAGGAGGTTGTTTTGCAATATGACAATGAACTAACTCCATCAAATCCTGAGACCTAAAGGGCAACATTCCTGTGAGCATTTCATAAAAGGTCACTCCCAAAGAATAAAAATCACTGCGATGGTCAATCCTGCGATTCATTCGTCCCGTTTGTTCTGGGGACATATAAGCCAGTGTTCCTTGTAAAAAACGAGGATTGGTAATAGTTTGCTGCTCAAATGTTAGGTTAGAAGCAATGCTAAAATCAGTCAGTTTAACCTGTTTTGTTTCTCGGTTGATGAGGATATTACTGGGTTTAATATCTTTATGAATAATGGGAACTTGGTGAATCTTAATTAAGATGTCTGCCAAAGAGATAGCAATGGTTAAAAACTGAGAAATAGAAAGGTGTTGGGCTGTTAAAAATTCAGCTAAAGATTGACCACCAAAATCTTCGAGAATTAGGGCAAAAACATGACGATAGTTAACCAAACCATAGGATTTAACTACCCCATCATAGTTTAAATTTTGAATAATTTCATGCTCCTGTCTCCAACAGACGATCTCTTCTATGGAGGGATATTCAGCTTTGAGAACTTTGATGATTACGGGCTGTTCTTTCTGACAAGATTTACCGCGATAAACGACGCTTTTAACCCCTTCGTAAATCTTGTGATTAATCTCATAGTTAGGAAGAGCGAGCATCGAATCTTTATCTCCTACACTAAATGTCCATTATCTGATGGAAAGAAGGGATATATTTCATCTTCAAAAAGTTTTTGAATATCGGGGGAACTGTCCTTTACCAACTGCTGAAAATCCGATTTGACAGGGATATTGTAACTCACTTGACGGCGACCAATTGTAGGAAGCCAAGCCGTGTGCAAACTATAACCAAAATTTAGATCCTGATGTCTTAGCTTAGTCAAAGGACCTTTGGCCAGATCCCCCCCATCAAAAATCCAAAATTCGCTACTACGAGGGGTAAAAACGCTACAAATGATGTAACCCTCTGTAGAATTTTCTTCGCTTGTATGGCGAGGAATGAACTGAGGAGAACCACCAATATATCCCCTAGGAAACTGATAAGAATCGGCAATCTTCAGGGAATCATCTGGGGTATGTAATCGAAACAGGGAAGATGGAACGCCTTGTTTTGCTAAATTTAGTAAATCCTCCAAAGGCACTGCTCGGTAGGGGGCATCTTTATATAAATCATAGAGAAACTTTGTCATCGTTTCCTGCCAAAGTCCAAAGGAAATCCAATAAATATCATCAAGTCGTTTGGGTTGCCTTCCTGATGATAATCGATCTCGGTAAGCGTATAAACCCGTTCCCCAAGTATAGGGAGATGAGTAGATAACATTTGATTGAATGACTTCTCCTCGGTTTCCATCAATTACATAGCGTCCCAAACGGCTAATATCCATCTCACTGGGTTCCATAGAATAAACCCGCTTGGCGATTGGATGATAGGGTGGGTAAGCCGATAAGTCATATTTACGAATCCACTCAGCCACATCCCAAGAAGCAATGTGAGCAACATGAAGGGTAATTTTTCCATCAGGATTTTCGTAATCAACCAAAAAGTGAGCGGCTGGTAAAGGAATGACGAGTTTTTTAGCGATGACAGTCACTTCCTTGTCAGAATCAATCGGGTACTGTCCTGAGATGAGATCCCCACGACGTACAATATAAATATATGAATCCGGTCGATTCGGGCTTTCGAGTAAGTTTCTGATTAATTCTTCGAGTTGTTTATTCTCTGGTATTGGATTGTTTATTAACTGCTCTAAACCGACAATAAAAGCTGTGTCCATTAAAATCACATAATCTTTGCTGACTCCAATTTGATGGATGGTTTGTTCAATTTTTACTGGTGAACCATCGGGAAGTCTTAACTTCCAACGCTCTAAGTTTCCTGTCCCATCCCAGCGAAGCAGATAGACAAAATTCTCAATATCTTCCCCTAGCAAATATTTAATTACATTTATGGCCTGTTGCAAAATACCTTGAGCCCACATAATATTCAACTGAAAAATATTTCGCAACATATTAGCATTAGAAAAACCAATGACTGCCCTCATTAATTGGTAAATGTCTTTGGGGAGTTCATCTAATTCAATGGCAAAAGGGAGCCTCTTTAGCAGATTTATAATAGCTCTGCCATAATTTACAGTAAACATTTCACCCGTATTACTATCAAAAGCAGGATGGGCGGTACTCAAAATCGTCTTGAAAGGAAATTGTGGTTTGTTCATTTCGGACTGCCACTCTTGATTCCAGCCAACAGGTGTAACAACTTCAAGGGTTTCTGTATCTAATTCGTAGGGACGGCCTCCATCATAGGTCACTAATAAACGATCTAGGACATCTTCCTTTCCTGATGGCATAACTAGAAAAGCTGTATTTAGCTCATTACGAAATCCAAGTGCGTAAGAAAAGCGGACAATTCCATGATTGCGAAATCTATACTTTTGGTATTGGCTTTTCAAGAAGGTTGCCTTGTCTGCATAATAATCAGGGGGCTTAGCTAATCGTGTTGTTATCTTTGCTTCACCGGGGCAATCAAAATCGAGTCGGTAAATCATACCGTCGCCATTCAACAATGAGTCGCCATCGGGAAAAGGGGTACCCCCAGAATCAACCGTTCCTACTGGTGCGACCATAAAAAAATGACCCTGCAAGTCTTCTGGTAATTGCCCTTCAATCTCTAAGTTAAGCTCCGTGTGTTCACATCTATTCGCAGTCATGATTGATTCTGGGATCAAGGGACAACCAGAAGGTAAGTTAGAACTATAATTATTGGGGTTTTCAGTCATAATATCTTAATAATCTGAGATTGATAGGGAAAATACTTGGATTAAGTTCAATTTAATCTGATTCTTTACATCATACTATAAACTTTTGTATTCTTCGTCAAGCTTCCATAACCAATAGGGAAGCCAACCACACCCTGACTCTAGAAACGCCACCCTCAGCCTCCGATGACGTTCTAAAACCCCCCCTTCAATTAAGGCTAACAGTGCCATCATCTGCTCCATGGGGTGAGAACAAGCATGAAGGGCAAAACGGGTGTGAAATCGATCGGCGCCGGTGGTGGGTAAACGACTCCAATGTCCCTCATGAATTCCTACAGCCATGTCCAAATCCTCGCAGGCCGCCCAAAAGGGTTCGTATGCCGGATCGCTCAAAATTCTGCCTTTAACGGGGTTAGGACGCAAAAAAACCGCCTTCCAGCCCAAGTTTGCGCTGCGGTGTAGCTCTTTGACCATGTCTTCGGGATCATGTTGATTGACTGCATCGACTCCTTTCAGTCTAGCCGGGTCATAGCTACAAAATTCTTCATATAACCATGTATTGTAAGCACGGACAAAAGCCCCCATCACTTCAGCAGGTAGGCTATCAATGGCAAATAACCACAGTCCGTAATTAGGATAAATAAAAGCCACATCTATGCCCATTTGTACCATTGCTTGAACATGGGACTCTGGGTTATAGCGGTTGAGATAAGCGTGGGGATGAGCTTGCATCATCTGCTTATTCCCTTCTTTTTGGACTTGTGGGGAGATTTTTTGACTAATCGGTTCTCCTTTGATTTTCATGTCAGCAGAAGGAGCAAATTCCCTAAATTTAGGTTCTAGGTATTGGCCCCACATTGCGGGGGGTTCAATGACATGGGAATCAGCATCAATAATTTTGTACCCGTTGAGCATAGCGATTTTTCGGCAATTTTCTACCTAAATTATATTTGATTGGGAAAAAGCGATCGCTTTTTTGAGGTTAATAACCATTACCACAACTCTCTGAAGGGGTTTTGAGCTTGACTCAACCTTCTAAGATACATATAATGTATGTATGACATTTGAATATGATCCCAGAAAAGCAAAAACCAACTGGCAAAAGCACCGTGTTTCCTTTGCAGAAGCTGAAATGGTGTTTTTTGATCCCCTCGCTATTCATGATCTTGATCCCGATTGTATAACAGAAGAACGTTTTATTGCAGTGGGGATGGGAAACATGGGATCACTATTAGTGGTTATTTATACTTTGCGGGGTGAAGTCATTCCCTTGATTTCCGCTCGTCGTGCTACAAAACAAGAGAGAAAAACTTATGAGAAAGGAATATGATTTTTCTAAAGGAAAACGAGGGGCGCTCATTTCCTCTCAGGGAAAAACACGCATTACCATTTATCTAGATGATGAGATTCTAGCTTATTTTCGAGAACAGGCTGAAACCGCAGGAATGGGTTATCAAACCCTAATTAATGAGGCTTTAAAACAATATATCCAATCTCCTTCTGAGCGATCGCTCACTCAGTCCGATTTACGTCGTATTCTTCGGGAAGAATTATCAGCCCTCCAATAATGTTGCTTATGATAGTTACAAGTTAGGCGATCGCTGTCTGTTTTCAAGAATTGCGATCGCTTTTTTGCTGCCTTCTTTTCATCCCCTGAAACCGCTACAAGTCAGAGGGTAAAAGGGTTTTGATGATTTTAGTCGCCCGATTAATTCATTAGTTCTACTTTCAGGGATGAGGGAGTCATACCATAAAGTGACCCTTTAAATCTAATACAAATCTAATATAAATCTCATATAAAAGTTAATATTCTACTCAAAAAAACCTATTAGAAAAGTATTAACTTTAGAGATTGCCATTACTCAAAATAAAACTTATTCTGGTATCAAAGGTGATTAAGCAAATCACTTTTAACCCAAAAGACAAGACATTTTGCTTAAGGCATTATGGCTAAATCGAAAATTTCACGAATAGATTTTTGAGAATGTCTTAAGAGTTTAGAGAAAACAAATCATTAAGGTATTTTTTTCTCGAAAGTTTCATTTTAAGTTCACATTATTTCTTTGGAGTTGCTCAAATGACTTACTACGTTGATTTTAACAATCAAACAGATCGCACTTGGACTATGGTAGTCTATCAAACTCTCCCTGATTCAGTAGGATTAGATAGTGTTGCGTGGAAAAAAACGACAGTCCCGCAAAACGGTGAATCTGGGGTTGATTGGGAGATTGAATATCTTGTTGCTCTTGCTAATTACAAACAAACTGGAGGGATAGGTGTTTATAAAGCCTCCCAAAAGTTTAATAATATCCAATTGGGAACTAAGTGGAAGGTTGTTTTTAAGGATGGTGTTCAGCAGCTAGAACCCGATGGACAAGCACAACGACCAGAGTTAATTGTAATTGGGAATGACTCAAAAAGTCTAGCTGATGTTGGTGTAGGGATGTCAAACAATTCAGCTGTTTACCAGCGAGATGTTTTAAGTAGTAGTAGTGCTCAGTTTAAGGTGACTCCTACCTATTATGTAGGTTTATTTAATAACTTGGAACTGGGAACCGTGATAAGTAGTAATGTAGTCGTCGGTCCAATGGAAGTCAAATTCCCATCAGGTCAAAATAAAGCTCTTTTGACGGCTACACTTGATGGTCAAGCGATTAAGCTAGACCTTAGTTATCAGAGTGCTTTGGTTGCTAACTATGAGCAAGTTCAAAAACTATCCCGCTCCATTGGTTCTGAGTTCTTTGATGTCCCAGTTGAGCAACAGCCTGAATTTGGTACTGACTACACTTTTGCTGCTACGTTGGTTTTTGGCACTCTGGCAGTAGCAACATGGGCGTATGGAAACAAACTTTTAATTGCTCAGGCTGCTAATGTTGTAATTGACAATTTTTCTAGCTTTGATCAGACCGCACGAACATTTAAAATTGTCGGTCAATCAGCGTTAGCTTGTGCTACTGCAATGGAAGCAATTCTTAAAGCAATTAAGGACAATGCACCACCATCATTATTAAAAGAAGGTGAGTCCAGTGTTGATATCTCTTACAAAAATTTAGCCTGTCAGAAATAAGATTACATAGCATTTCCCAAGCTCGTGAGATATATTTTTTCCCCTATCTTTCAAGCTTGGGAAAGGGAAATAACAGTTAATGCCCATTCTAAGTGTTAGAAAAAAGGAGAAATTATGCTAAACGGAGTTCCTATTGGTACAGTATGCCCATTTGCTGGTCAAATCCATCCCATAACAGGTGATATAAACAATATTTGGACTTCATCTGGTTGCTCAAGTCAGAATGCACAGGCTGAGAGCTTGAATGCCAATATTCCTATCACCTATCCTGAAGCATACGGTTGGATGTTGTGCGATGGTCGTTATCTTGAAATAGATGCTTACCCTGAGCTATTTGCAGTAATTGGAACACTTTATGGAAAACAAGGGGATAATAAATTTAGACTTCCAGACTATCGTGGATTATTCATGAGAGGGGTTGATGCTGGTTCTGGACTAGATCCAGATGCTGCTGAACGAATTGGACCAGAGGGAATGGGTAAAAGTAGCGGGATCGGTTCACTTCAGTGTGATGCTCTCCAGCAACACCAGCACGACTATAATGCTATTCTCCTGTCAGCACAAGCACAACCGGGTACTGGCTCAGTTGGGCAAACATCTGAGATCAAACAGACTACAGGTCCTGATAGCCCTCCTGCTCGCGTCAGTATCTATGAAACTCGTCCAAAAAATATTTCTGTCAACTATATTATCAAGTATAGATAGTGCGATACTCTACGGCACTGCATAGCAGCACGCCGCTCGCTGAAAGCGCACCGAAGGTGATCTTGTAAATTGGGTTATCTTTAATGGCTCTTCGGTAATTGTTATGCAAATAATTAACTTAAAATAAAATTCGATGAGAGTGCCTACGCCTAAAAGTAGCTGAAATCTATACAGGGAGACACTTAAGGCACAAATAGGTTAATACCAAAAGATAGACAATTGAGTT
>NZ_JADBRW010000065.1:0-3135 GCF_020247025.1 Microcystis sp. M109S1 | reverse complement strand
TTGGCCGCAGGACTTGCGGTGTCAGTCTGTAGAGCGACCATAAGACCAGAACAGATTTACTCTGTTAAGGCAGGTGCGGAACCCCGCAAGGGAAAGAAGCAGAAACCTAAATCGTGAGGTTTGGGAATCACCGTCCGTTTTACGGCGGTGAGGATGTCAACTAGATCGACGGTTAAGAGACCTTAATCTTTCTGTAAGAGAATAGTCATTGAATAAAAGCTAGAGGTAAAGCGCGTGATTGCTATTTCACTGCCAACAAGCAAACGAAGCTGGAACACCATGAGTTTCGCTTCCACCTTGTATCTTTGTCCGATTTTAGATTTATTGACCGCTAGTATTCCCGAAGAATTAGAGCCAGAAATTAGATTAGGATTGCAAGAAGCTTTAGTTAATGCCGCTAAACACGGCAATCATCTCGATCCGGGCAAAACCGTGGTCGTTCACTTTTCCAGCAGTAAAGACGAGTATTCCTGGGTAATTACCGACGAAGGTTGTGGATTTACCCCCCGTTGTCACCATCATGGCTGTAGTTGCGATTGTCCCAATTTTCCCCCCGAAGAAGCGGAAAATGGCCGAGGACTGTGTATATTATATCAAATCTTCGACCAAGTTCACTGGAATCAAAAAGGAACCCAACTGAAACTTTGTAAACAAATTAAACAGGAACGCTGGTTCACCTAATGACCATGACCGTGAGAAGGACAGGGAGGAGCAGAAATTGAGCGATCGAGCCAGCCTGTAGCCTGTTGTAGCCGAGGAAGTGCTTCTTCTGGCTGATTATCTAATAAAAACACCAAAGCCGTCCCTAATTGTTCGGCAGACCGAGCATTACGATTGGCTTTCAGACGATGCCAGTCAATCGGTGCGATCGCCAAACGTTCCGCCAAAATCCGCGCCAATTCCAGGGTAGATAGATGATCAACAGTCTGAGATGAGGAGGAGACAGGGGATGGAATCATAATCAAAAGGTTTCGTAAAACCGTAAAATCGTCTATAACTATAGTTTAGACGCAGGTAATCGGATCGAGTCCATGTCCTTAGAAGAAAACCCATACCCTAGCGATGAATCGGCAGAATTTACCCAAGCGATTGAAGAAGTCGAAGCGGCGATCGCAGCACTAAAAGACCGTTATCGACAGATCAGCGAAGCAGAACAGCAAAAAAAAGACCTAGAGGCACAATTTAGTCAAATAGAACCCCAATGGCGGGAAAATCCCCTACCTGAACTAGAAAAGGAATTGGTACAAATTCGCGAACAGATTCAAGAATTAGAGGTAATTTTAGAAAGCAATTTACTCAAAGAAGGGGAATTAAAGCGCCTATTCTGGGAAGGAATCCGTCGCGGACTGCTGGGGGAAGTTTTTTGGCAAATTGTCCGCTTTGGTGGTATCGGAGTCTTACTGGGTTGGATTCTGCGATCCTGCAGCGGGTGATTAACTGCACAGGAGTGGGGTGTGGGGAGAGGGGAGTGTTGCCTTGAGAAGCTGATTAGGGTTCAGTTCCATCGAGACGGATTTGACATTTACTGGCATCGAGGTTAGTTAGAGAAGTGTCGTTATAAGTACCTTGTTTAACTATTCCTAGCAGAGAAGCCATAACTATACATTTTCTTTCTTGGTTAGGATAGGGCGCAGTGGAGGCGTTGGCGGCGGGATATAATACGATTATCGCTTGGTTTTGCGGCGGAGTAAAGTTTAAATCCGGCACATGACCCCGAAAGGAAAACTGTACCCCCGGGCTGCTGCTAGTAGTGGGAACATTCGGAAAATTACCCACCACCATAAATACTTCCTGCGGCAGACTTAGGGGACCCGCGTTAGTATTAGTCGCCACTAAACAACCCGCTTCACTGGCAGTTATTTGCGAGTAAACCGTGGGATTAGTGCCAGTCCCGTTAGTAAAATTAATCGTGCAAATTCTCCCTCGACGGATAGCTTGTCTTTGGGCATCCTGTAGGGCTGATTGTATAGAATCGGTGGCTTCTTGGACTGTATTCCTATTCAACCAAGCTAATAAATTAGGTCCGGTTAAGGCGGCAAGAATTCCCGTAATTGCCAAAGCTATCAAAATTTCTAACAGGGTAAAACCCTGATTTTTATGGACATTTAAACGACGCATCGGGAATCACCTCGACAGAACTTTTAGCAATAACATTTTCTTGGTTGCGGTAATCGTCAGCAATTTGACCTGTTGCTAACTGGACTCGATAATCAATACGGAGACGATGGGGATTAGCCGATTGGTTATTAATATCAAAAGTTCGATAGAGAGAATAGTCTTTTGTACCGACAATTGGTCTTGTATCTACTAATGTTTCCGTCGGTATAGGGGTGGTGGGGAGGGGAGTATTCGTTAGTTGTCTTCTTAAAGCTGTGGCATAACCCTCCGTTCCTGTACACACATCCCTACTGACATTGGGGTTGGCAGGACTGGAGTTCACATCTAAACTCGAAGCTAAAGCTTTAACAGACTCGAAGTCTTCTTGAATCCAAAAGTTAGCTTTAGCTTGTCTTTCTGCCCGAACTTTATATAAGGCATTCACTGCCATTAACTGTAAGGTTCCTGTTAAGAAAGCGGTAATAGTTAAAATGGCAATGATCACTTCTAACATCGAGAAACCCGACTCGGACGACGGCAGTTTTAACGATATTCCCTTTCCTCTTGATTTCACTTATCAACCCCCCCGTTTTTCCTGAACACTACTGGCTTTTTTTAGCTCTCAACTACAGAGTACCCAATTGACATCCTCACCGCCGTAAACGGACGGTGATTCCCAAACCTCACGATTTAGGTTTCTGCTTCTTTCCCTTGCGGGGTTCCGCACCTGCCTTAACAGATTTACTCTGTTCTGGTCTTATAGTCGCTCTACAGACTGACACCGCAAGTCCTGCGGCCAAAATGTTTTTACTAGCGTTAATATCTCGGTCATGGTGCGTCCCACAGTCTGGACAGTCCCATTCTCGAACATTTAACGGCATCTTCTCAGCAATATACCCGCAATTACTACACCGCTTAGAACTAGGAAACCATCTATCTACTTCGATATAATTTTTCCCGTACCATCGGCATTTATAGGCTAATTGTCGAGTGATTTCTCCCCAACTAACGTCAGATATTGCCTGAGATAATTTCGGG
>NZ_JADBRW010000064.1:0-3933 GCF_020247025.1 Microcystis sp. M109S1 | reverse complement strand
TTGCTTGGCTTTCAAACTATTGTTTTGTCTAGGTTCCAGCGTCGTTTGTTTCGCTTCGCTTTCGCTTCGCTTCAACCGCGCATTTACCAATGTATCTAACTTCCCTAAGTTTGTCAACCCCTTTTGGCAAAATTTTTTGATATTTTTTCTATCCCTTGCTACGTCAGCCTTTCAGCTTTTAGGGGTTTTGGCTAGTCCCTTGCTCAGAACTGCTGGTGCGGATAACTTAGTTTATTTGTACTAAGTATTTTCCTCAATTTAATTTTTTATTCAGTACCTCTCGATCGCCGGGTCGATTTTGGGGTATGGTTCCTTGAGAATCTATTTTCTGAAAGGAAAGCCCTCATGTCTCGCCGCGCTGCTTTACAATCCTATTTACTGGTGCGTTTACTCCTAGCTCCCTTGATGTTATGGACGATCGTGACGGTGGTTTTTCTGCTGATGCGTGTTGCCCCCGGTGATCCCACGGATGCGATTTTAGGCAACCGCGCCCCTGAAAGTGCCAAAAATGCCCTAAGAGAACAATTAGGACTGAATAAACCCCTATTTTTCCAGTACCTAGACTATATTTTCCACCTAATGCGTCTCAATTTAGGAGACTCTTTAACCAGTAAGGGGGTGACGGTATGGGAGATTATCGCTAAACATTTTCCAGCGACGGTGGAACTAACTTTTTATGGAATGCTAATTGCGGTGATAGTGGGGGTCGGATTGGGAATTATCACCGCTTCCCGTCCGAATACCCCCTTAGATGCTGGGGGACGTTTATTTGGACTGATAACCTATTCCTTGCCGATTTTTTGGGTGGGAATGCTCTTACAGCTAATTTTTGCGGTACAGTTGCGCTGGTTTCCCTTGGGGACTCGTTTTCCTTTGAGTGAGACTCCACCCCAGACAATTACGGGTTTATATACCTTTGATAGTCTGATGACTCTACAACTAGATAAGTTGCCTACAGCTTTGTATTATCTAGCCTTACCTAGTTTTACTCTCGGCATTCTTTTGAGTGGGATTTTTGAACGGATGGTGCGAGTTAATCTGAAACAAACTTTGCAAGCGGACTATGTAGATGCGGCAAAAGCGAGAGGAATACCAGAAAAAACGATTATGATCGCCCATGCGCTGAAAAATGCCCTAATTCCCGTAATTACTGTCTTAGGATTAACTTTTGCGGCTCTTTTAGGGGGTGCAGTCTTGACGGAAGTTACTTTTTCTTGGCCAGGTTTGGGAAATCAGTTATATCGTGCGATTTCTCTGCGGGATTACCCAACAGTGCAGGGATTAATGGCTTTTTTGGCGACAATAGTGGTTTTTGCCAGTATTTTGATCGATCTAATTAATGCTTGCATTGATCCTCGCATCCGTTATTAATCAGGGAGAGGGGTTGGGGGAGAAGGGAGTCAGTCCCGATGCCAAATTAGGTTATACTCCATCTTTATGAGAAAGGCTGTAATAAAAAAATGGCTCAGGATTGCTTTTTATCTCTAGGTTGTTGTTAGGTGATTGCTGACTGATTAATAATGGTTGAATGTTAATCGGCTTTTCCTTTTAGGGAGACGAAATCGGGCCTATGGGAATTACTATTGTCACCATTTTGCGGGGGATGAAAAGGATTTCTCACTTCGGGGGGAGTGGGTAAACCCTGTTTCATTTCCGCCACTTTTAAGAGGATCAAATACTCATAAAAAGCTTGCAAAGTACACCAAGCAAAACCAGCTTTACCATCGAGAATTCCCGCCAAGATAAAATACATATAAAACCAACGAAGCAAGGGACGAAAAGGCAATCGTAGAGATAAATCTTTTAAAGCTCTCCGTCTATCTACTTCGGTTTTACCAAAAAATAATTTTTTCCAACTAACACCACCGTTAGCCAACTGATGTAGGGTTTCTGCCGCTTCATCGGTAGAATAACGATTATGTTTTTCAATCCAGCGACTTAAACCTTTACTACAGGTATAGTGGGGATAGGTTTCTTCTAAAAAAGAGGTTTTTCCTCGACATTCTTCCCTTTCCGTGTGACCATAATCGCTAAACCAGACTTGATCTTTTCTAAATAGACGCATTTGATAACGAGGATACTGGGTGCTGCGACGGATCCAAGTTCCCATAAACATAACTCTTTCGGCCACATAAAAACCAGTAAAATCTTTCTGTTGAGTGGCGCGCAGACATTCTGCGTAGAGTTGGGGTGTCATCCTTTCATCTGCTTCGAGAATATAAACCCAATCGTATTTAGTCTCGATATTTTCTAACATCCAAGTTCTTTGTTTACCATGGCTCTCGAATTGATGCTGAATCACGCGCACTGGATAACGAGAAGCAATCTCTACTGTGTGATCGCTACTGTAGGAGTCAACCACAATCACATCATCGGACAGAAGTGCCGATTCCACACAG
This sequence comes from Microcystis sp. M109S1, assembly GCF_020247025.1. NCBI lineage: Bacteria > Bacillati > Cyanobacteriota > Cyanophyceae > Chroococcales > Microcystaceae > Microcystis > Microcystis sp. M109S1. Next base: position 1,534 of record NZ_JADBRW010000064.1, on the reverse strand, counting down.
GCGGCAATATCAATTTCTTCGTTATGAGTGAGAATGTAAATGGAAAACATAGATATAATGTGGTGTTTGATTATACGAAACCCGATCGGGCAGTAGTCCTATTTTGTACCGGAAAAAGCGGAATAAAAACCCCTATTATACCAGAAATTTTCTTAAAACTGCCAGACTGAGCCTATTCTAACCTCGATCGCCTTTTTGTCAATATCTCTTAAGTATTACTTGAAAAATTCTTTACCTGAGCTTGCGGCGACCGGCGGTGAGCTATTCCCCGCCATGAGATAATAGACGGTGCTTTATGTCTCCAGTAATTTTCGATGACTGCTGTTTCCGAGTGTTTTCGTTCTCTCCGTTCCCAGGGGAATTGTGCCTTAATTCCCTTTATTACTGCCGGTGATCCCGATTTATCTACTACTGCCCAAGCTTTACGCATTTTAGACCGGGCAGGGGCCGATCTGATCGAGTTGGGGGTTCCCTATTCCGATCCTCTTGCGGATGGTCCGGTTATTCAAGCGGCAGCCACGCGCGCTTTAAATCGGGGTGTCAAGTTGGAAGATGTGCTAGAAATCGTCAAAAATGCTCAGGGAGAGGTGAAAGCTCCGATTATTCTCTTTACTTACTATAATCCTATCTATCATCGCGGGATAGATGTCTTTTTAGACCAAATAAAAGCAGCCGGGGTGAGTGGTTTGGTGGTTCCTGATTTACCCCTAGAGGAAGCGGAAAGTCTGCTGCAACCGGCTGCCGCTAAGGGAATTGAAGTGATTTTATTGGTAGCGCCTACCAGTCCCCCGGAACGAATACAAGCGATCGCCAGGCAATCCCAAGGTTTTATTTATCTGGTGAGTGTCACGGGAGTGACGGGAATGCGGAACCAAGTAGCCACCAGAGTGGAGGAATTGCTCGATTCTATCCGTTCTGTCACCGATAAACCCGTGGGGGTAGGATTTGGCATTTCTGACCCGACACAGGCGCTACAGGTGAAAAACTGGGGTGCTGACGCGGTAATTGTGGGCAGTGCCATGGTTAAACGTCTGGCTGATAATTCCCCCAGCGATGGGTTAAAATCCCTCGAAGAATTCTGTCGTAGTTTAAAACAGGCGATTCAGTGAGGGATAAGGAGTTAGTGGATGCGGATTAGATCGAGCGTTCATGTCTTCTCGTTCTGAATTCGTTCAATTTCATCCAGTGCTTTTTTCGCCCGGAATACAGCCCGGAGATAGGCGATCTGGCTCTCCCACGCCGATCGAGGTAGGATCGGTTCGGGACGGTCAATATTCTCGTTCATCGAAAATTTTGGGTCTGAAACCCCGTCGTAGAACGACGGCTTTACCGTTAAATACTAGCGCATTTACCAAATATATGCTAAAATGCTCCCCATGGAAAAAGCCTACTCGTTTCGATTTTACCCCACACCAGAACAAGAGTCGCTATTGCGGCGCACTTTGGGCTGTGTAAGATTAGTTTACAATAAAGCTCTCCACGAACGAACACAAGCTTGGTATGAAAGACAAGAAAGAGTAGCATATACTGAAAC
>NZ_JADBRW010000063.1:0-10386 GCF_020247025.1 Microcystis sp. M109S1 | reverse complement strand
GTCAGTCTGTAGAGCGACCATAAGACCAGAACAGAGTAAATCTGTTAAGGCAGGTGCGGAACCCCGCAAGGGAAAGAAGCAGAAACCCAAATCGTGAGGTTTGGGAATCACCGTCCGTTTTACGGCGGTGAGGATGTCAATATTAGTTGTTTTTTTTCGAGATCGAGCTAGACTTAATTAACCTGTTACACAATCAATGCTCAAGCTTGCCAACGGCTAATAGAGTTAATTTTGGCCGCTAACTTGCCCTCTGTCAATCGACTTTTTTTATTAGCGGCGAAATCAATTTGACGACGTTTATGATCCTTGGCATCATCTCCGGACGACCAGCTACTGTTCCGGCGTTCCGACGTTGCCCAAAACCAGAGACTTCCTACCGCACCATTAAGATAACTGCTAGATTAGCTGACCAATTTTGTTTAGCTGTTAATTTTTGTAAAAAAAAACTCGTCTGTATCCTATTGTACAGATAGACTAAAAATATCTAGAAAAAGCAGTTAGATCGGCAAGAGGGAAAAGGTAAAAACCCTGACTGGGAGATGACGGGTAAATACGCAAATAATCCTGAATTACCGCTCTAAAATTGGCTTTACCGACAGCAAAAGACCAGATTAATCAGGGAAATATCGTCAGATAAACTAATCAATATAGCTTCTTAGGTGTCTGGGAGTGAAAAAAGACAGAGAACGGAGTTTTTCTAGTTTCTATAACTGCACTAATCAGAGACCTGGAACTTAGCTCTAAACCGACAACTAAATTATCAGGAGAATTGGGGTTATGCTGACTCTACACACGCTGACCAATGATAGTATCTCTTGTCCCTTGTCCGATCGCGTGGAGAACGTCAATTTCCACTACGAATTAGAACATCAAATTCATCCCACCTACGGCCTCGAAAACCTAGGCATGAAAAATCTCGGTCGCGTTTATCGCAATCTTTCCGTACCGCAATTAGTCGAACAGGCGATCGAACGTCATGAGGGTGTTTTAGCCGATAATGGGGCTTTAGTGGTGGAAACGGGTAAATATACCGGCCGTTCCCCCAAAGATAAATTCATTGTCAAAGAAGCCAATAGCGAAAAGGAAATCGACTGGAATCAGCATAATGCCCCGATTAGCGAGGAAAAATTCCAGCAGTTATACCGAAAAGTCCTCGCCTATGTGCAGGGAAAAGACCTATATATCTTCGATGGTTACGTCGGGTCCGATCCTAATTATCGCTTTGGCGTGCGCGTCGTCACCGAAATCGCCTATCATAATCTTTTTGCCCATCAGTTATTCCTCCGGCCCAGTGCGATCGAACTAGCTGCCCATCAAACTGATTTTACCGTGATTGCCCTGCCGGGGTTACAGGGAGATCCCGAAGATGACGACCTGAACAGCGAAGCCTTTATCGTCCTCAACCTAGCCAAAAAAATCGTTCTCATCGGTGGCACTCGCTACGCTGGCGAAATCAAAAAATCCGTCTTCTCGATGATGAACTACCTGATGACCAAACAAGGGGTTTTACCGATGCACGGTGCCGCTAACATGGATAAACACGGTCATACGGCCCTCTTTTTCGGTCTCTCCGGTACGGGTAAAACCACCCTTTCCGCCGATCCTAAACGCAGCCTCATCGGTGATGATGAACACGGTTGGTCAGAAGACGGCATTTTTAACTTTGAAGGCGGTTGTTATGCTAAAACCATCCGTTTAAGTGCCGAATACGAACCCCAAATCTGGGCGGCGATTCAATTTGGCACTATTCTCGAAAACGTTATCCTTTCCGCCGATAATCGCCTTCCCGACTACGATGATGGACGTTTGACCGAAAACACCCGCGCCGCCTATCCCCTGCGTTATATCCCTAATTGTGCCGTATCTGGCATGGGAACCCACCCGAAAACTATTATCTTCTTAACTGCCGATGCTTTTGGGGTACTGCCACCAATCGCCAAATTAACCACGAACCAGGCGATGTATCATTTCCTCTCCGGTTATACTAGCAAATTAGCGGGAACGGAACGGGGAATCACCGCCCCACAGGTGACTTTTTCCAGTTGTTTCGGTCAATGTTTCTTCCCTCTGTCACCCCTCGTCTATGCCCAAATGTTAGGGGAACGTTTAGAACAACACCCCGAAACCTCCGTTTATCTGATTAATACTGGTTGGTCCGGCGGTCCCTACGGAGTCGGCGATCGCATTTCGATCAAACACACCCGCGCTATGGTTTCCGCTGCTTTAAATGGCGATTTAGAGGAAGTAGTTTTCCATCCTCATCCCATCTTTCAAGTTCTCGTCCCCGAAATTGTCCCCGGAGTTCCCAAAAAAATCCTCGACCCGCGACAAGCATGGCAAGATGGCGAATCCTACGACCTACAGGCGCGAGAATTGGCCCATCGTTTCGTGGAAAATTTCCGTCAATTTACCACTGCCTCCCAAGAAATAATTGCAGCCGGTCCAATTTGGGAATAACAACATCAAGGAATCGGTTATCAACTATCAGTTAAGGTGAGATTTTCTCAGAGTTTGATTGCCGTCGGGTGTATTAGGGCAGCCTAATACACCAGCAATATTGCTATCTATTGCCCATAGCTTGTCCGGCAAGATAACCAGTGGTCCAAGCGCTTTGAAAATTAAATCCCCCCGTGACTCCATCGATATCTAGTACTTCCCCGGCAAAATATAACCCCGGACAGATTTTACTTTCCATAGTTTTAAAATCCACTTCCTGAAGATTCACTCCCCCAGAGGTAACAAATTCCTCCTTAAACACCCCTTTTCCTTTGATTTGATATTCCCCTTGCTGTAATTCAATCATTAATCGATTGAGAGTATTTTTAGATAATTCGGCCCAGGGAGTTTCCGAGTTAACGGTCAAGTAACTTAATAAACTCTGCCAAAGACGCTTGGGTAACTGCTCAAAGGGACAATAATTAAAGAGTTTTCTTTTGGGATATTCACTTTTAGTTTGTAAGATAATTTCTCGCAATTTTTCAGGATGATAATCCTCCAACCAATTAATTATTAAAGGCATTCGGTAATGATGCTCGTGAAGTAACCGCGCTCCCCAAGCAGAAAGTTTTAAAATAGCCGGTCCACTAACTCCCCAATGGGTAATTAACAAGGGTCCGATTTGTTCTAATTTGCTTCCCCCAAGACGAACTCGCACTTTATCCACAGTAACCCCTAACAAATCTTTCAGACGAGGATCGGCAATTTGAAAGGTAAATAAAGAAGGGACAGGAGAGATTAGAGAATGACCTAAATCTTGAGCGGTGCGATAACCAAAAGGACTACTTCCCGTCGCAATTAACAGCTTATCTGCCCTAATTTGCTCATCGCCTTTTAATTCAATCAAAAAACTTTCTTCCTGTTTTTTTACCGATTTGACTGGGGAATTTAGCCTTAAATTAACCCTGGCAAAAGTCGCACTTTCCCGCAGACAATTAACAATAGTTTCAGAATTATCGGTGCTGGGAAACATTCGCCCATCCGCTTCTGTTTTGAGTTTTACCCCCCGCAATTCAAACCATTTAATAGTATCTTGGGGTTGAAACCGACTAAAAGCTCCCCGTAGTGCTTTGCCACCGTGAGGATAATAATTAACCAATTGAGAAACATCAAAACAATGATGGGTGACATTACAGCGTCCCCCTCCCGAAATCCGCACTTTCACCAGAGGTTCTTTTGCCGCTTCTAGGATAGTAACGCCAGCTTTTGGGTTAGATTCTGCCGCTTTAATTGCTCCAAAAAATCCCGCTGCCCCGCCGCCAATTACGACTATTTGAGTCATATATCAAGGAAAAAGTAAGTTTAAACCGCCAAAAATCGCTGAATGACTTCTTGACTTAATTCGCTCGTGAAACCGGAAGCAACAATTCCCCCTTTTTGCATGGCGTAATATCGATCAGCTTGGCGGACAAAATGCAGGTGTTGTTCTACTAATAAAACGGCGATTCCTTTGCTGGCAACAATACGCCGTACCGCTGCTTCAATTTCGAGAATAATTGACGGTTGAATTCCTTCCGTGGGTTCATCTAAAATTAATAATTTTGGTTCCCCCACTAAGGCGCGAGCGATGGCTAATTGCTGTTGTTGTCCCCCGCTTAAATCTCCTCCCATCCGCGATAACATGGTTTTTAAAACGGGAAATAAATCAAAGATTTCTTCGGGAATTGTGGCATTTTTTCTTTTTGTCGGTAAAGCTTCTAAACCGAGAATTAAATTCTCTTTTACCGTTAAACGGGGAATAATATCCCTACCCTGCGGCACATAACCCAGTCCTAATCTGGCTCTTTGATCTGAGGTTTTATTAATCAGGTTTTGTTGCTCATAATTAATTACTCCCGCTCGCGGTTTTAAGATACCCATTAGGGTTTTTAATAGGGTAGTTTTACCCACGCCATTACGTCCGATTAAACAGACCATTTCTCCCGCATTAATGTTAAGATCAACATTTCTTAAAATATGACTTTCTCCGTAGTAAACATTGAGATCAGATATGTGTAACATTGTCAACCCTTTTTAACTAATTTTAATTGTTTGACTTTTTATTCTTCCGAGGAACCCAGATAAACTTCAATAACTTTCGGATCATTTTGAATTTGCTCCATATTCCCCTCACATAGAACAGTTCCTTGGTGTAAAACCGTGACTTTGCGGGCAATTTGACGGACGAACTCCATATCGTGTTCAATGACAATAATTGAATGACTTTCCGCTAGATTTAATAACAAATTACCCACGTTTTCCGTTTCCTCATCGGTTAATCCTGCTACGGGTTCATCTACTAGCAGTAAATCTGGTGACTGGGCCACTAATTGGCCAATTTCTAGGCGTTGTTTTTCCCCGTGGGACAGTAAAGAAGCGGGTAAATCAGCTTTAGCAGTTAACCCGATAGTTTCCAATAAACCAATAACTTTTCTGCTATCTTCTAGCGGAGGACGACCGAAAAGAGTTGAGAAAACATTTTTATTACGGTTGCTAACCAAATCGAGATTTTCTCGGACAGTTAGATTTAAATATACCCTAGGAGTTTGGAATTTGCGACCAATACCCAAACGAGCGATCGCATATTCGGGAATTTTGCGGAGATCTCGACCTTTAAATAATACCCGTCCGATGGTGGGTTGCACTTTCCCCGTAATCACATCTAAAAAAGTGGTTTTTCCCGCACCATTGGGACCGATAATCACCCGCAATTCTCCCGTATCCATACTGAAATTAAGATTATTGAGAGCTTTAAAACCCCCAAAACTAACGGTAAGATTCTCGATTTCTAAGATTTTTCCAGTCATAATTTCTAAGAGGGAGTTGGGAAGTATTTTCAGTGAACAGTGAACAGTAATCAGTGAACTGAAAACTCACATCTGAAAACTGAAAACTGATAACTGATAGCATAAGATCACTTATGCTCTAATTCTTCTTTTTCCAGTTGCACTTCTGGAGCTTCCTCAATACTAGGATAGGTAATCAAAGTTTTGCGGAAACCAAAATGAGTCAGCAAACGTTTAATCCCACCGAGAATACCATCGGGAAGCACTGTCACCACAATTAGGAATAATGCCCCTTGGAAAAATACCCAGACTTCCGGAAATTGTTCGCTTAAAAAAGTTTGGGCCATGCGTACTAATAAAGTACCGACAACTGCCCCCACAAGAGTAGCACGTCCCCCCACAGCCACCCAAATCACCATTTCAATGGAAAAAGCCACATCCATAGAGTTAGGAGTGATAATTCCCGTTTGCACGGTATAAAGAGCGCCGGCAACACCAGCAATTGCCCCAGAAATGGCAAAAACTAACACCTTAAACCAAGTAGGATCATAACCGGAAAAACGAACCCGCACCTCATCATCGCGAATGGCGACTAATAAGCGCCCAAATCTGCCCGTAGTTAACCAACGACAGAGCAGATAAATAGCCAGTAAACAGACAATTGTGAGTAAATAAAAGGCCACTTGAACGGAATCGGAACCCACCAGTAACCCGAAAATTGTTTGGGTATCGGTTTTTAAGCCATTAGTGCCGTTAATTAACTTTTGTTGACCGTTAAAAAAGTTAAAAAATACCAGTAAAGCCGCTTGGGTCAAAATCGAGAAATAAACCCCTTTAATACGATTGCGGAAGATTAAATAACCTAATAATGCCGCCACGATCGCTGGTACAATAATTAGGGCTAGAATTGTCAAAGGTAGGGAATAAAAAGGTTGCCAAACAAAAGGTAATTCTGTCACCCCGTAGAGAGTAAAAAATTCGGGCATTTGTCCCGGTGGTAACTGAAGATTTAGGTACATGGCAAGAGCATAACCACCGAGGGCGAAAAAAATGCCATGACCAAGACTTAATAAACCCGTATAACCCCAGATTAAATCTATCCCCAAAGCGACAATAGCGAGGGAAAGAAATCGACCCAACAAACGCAAGCGGAAAGCCGACAAAGCTAAGGGCAGCAACAGCGCAAAGATGACCACCAATCCAACAATAACAGCGATTTCCGTGATTAACTTTTTCTTTTCCCGTTGTCGGGATTCTTTTCTAGTGATGGTTTCGGTAATCATAATCTATAACTCGGCAGTACGTCCTTTAGGAGGAAAAATTCCCGCAGGTTTGAATTGCAAGAAAGCAATAATTAAAGCAAAAATCATCACTTTTGCCATGCTAGTGGTGGAGAAAAAGGTGAAGAAATCCGTTAGGGGTTTTAGTGCTGCCACGGAACCAAAAATCAGAGCAAAAGTTCCCGAACCAATTAAATAATTAGCCACACCAATCGCCATGGCTGCGATAATAGTTCCTAGGAGATTACCCACTCCTCCCACCACCACTACCATGAAGGTATCAACGATATAATTTTGTCCCACATTTGGACCGACGGAACCCAAAAAACTAATCGCACAACCGGCAACTCCAGCTAATCCCGAACCGAGGGCAAAAGTCAAAGCATCCACTTGATTAGTGGGAATGCCTAAACAGGCACTCATCTGGCGATTTTGGGTGACGGCACGAATGCGTAAACCCCAAGAAGATTTATTTAAAAACCAATAGGTTCCTAACAAACAAATGGCAGTTAAAATGATAATAAATAGACGGGTGTAGGGCATTTGAAACCCTGGTAAAGGTAAACCTCCCCGTAACCAAACTGGAGCAGTAACATCGACGTTTCTGGCACTAAACCAGGGTCTAGCGAGAACGGGATTAAAAGATAAAAGATAGCCTAATAATCCAGCGATAGCTAGGGATAAAGGCAGGGTGATACCAATAGCTAAATTGCGAATTCTCTCCCAATCTAAGCGACGACTTAACACCGTCATTGCCCCAAAAAATAACAGACAGAAAACTATTAAACTAATTACTAATAAACCGTTGACACTTCTGACAAATTGCTGCAGAATTAAGCTGACTCCCCAAGTGGCCAGCAGCGTTTCTAGGGGTCTGCCGTACAGGAACCTAATCACCCCCCTTTCTAATAATAATCCCGCCAATCCCGACACTAAAAAAGCGATCGGTAGGGCGAATAAAACATAAGTATCAAAGAGAGAAATACGGAAAGCTTGAAAGACATTTAAAATATAAATATCTTCAAAACCTTTAAAGACATTTTGCACCACAAAAGTACTGTAGGCCCCTAACATCATTAACTCACCGTGAGCGAGATTAATCACCCCCATCAGTCCGAAAACAATCGCTAGTCCTAAAGCGGCCAGCAATAGCACAGAACCGATGCTAATACCATTAAATAATCCTTCTAATAATGCTGACACTTTTCGTTATTCCTGTGCATTTTTAAGCTTTAAAAAGTGGGGTGAGCAGTAATGCCCACCTCACTCTCGTTATTGTCTGGAAAAACTCCTAAAACTAGGATTTTTCCATTTTGAACTTACCACCCTTAGCCGGATCAGTCCAGTCACAGGCAAAGCCCTTAGTTTCGGGGACAAATTGGTTCCAGGGTTGCGGATCCACCACCCCCGGAGTTGACCAAATGATGTTAAATAGACCATCATCTCTCACCTGACCAATGCGGACGGTTTTGGAGATGTGATGATTGGGGAACATTTCCACCGGTCCTTCGGGAGCATCGAATTTTTGTCCGATGGCGGCGGCGCGAACTTTGTCGAGATCATCGGCGGTTGCCGCTTTTTCCACCGCTTGCTTCCAGAGATAGACCATGATGTAGGCCGCTTCCATCGGGTCATTGGTCACGCGATCGGGACCGTATTTAGCTCGAAAAGCCGCAACAAATTTCTTGTTAGCGGGGGTATCTACGGTTTGGAAATAGTTCCAACAAGCGTACTGACCGAGGAGATATTCCTTACCAATCTGTTTAACTTCTTCCTCGGCAACACTCACCGACATGACCGGATATTTATCGGGAGTTAAACCGGCCGCTTGCAGTTGTTTGAAGAAAGCCACGTTACTGTCACCGTTGAGGGTGTTGAAAATAACGCCGCCATCGGGTAAAGCTTGCTTAATTTTGGTGATAATCGGGGTAACTTCCGTGTTACCTAGGGGTAGATAGTCTTCGCCCACGGTTTCGCCGCCTTTCACCTTTAACTGCTCTTTAATAATCGTGTTGGCAGTGCGGGGGAAAACGTAATCGGAACCGACAAGGAAGAATTTTTTCCCTTTGTTTTCCAGCAACCAAGTCACTGCTGGCTCGATCTGCTGGTTGGGGGCAGCGCCAGTGTAGAAGATATTTCTAGAACACTCTTGACCCTCGTACTGGACGGGATACCAGAGCATATGGTTTCTGGATTCAAACACGGGCAAAACCGCCTGACGACTGGCGGAAGTCCAACAACCGAAGACGGTCAAAACTTTGTCCTGATCGATCAGTTTGGTGGCTTTTTCGGTAAAAGTTGGCCAATCAGAAGCGCCATCTTCCACCACTGCCTCAATCTGTTTACCAAGAACACCACCCGAGGCATTGATTTCCTCGATCGCCAGTTTTTCCGCATCGACTACGCTGGTTTCACTGATGGCCATGGTGCCACTGAGGGAGTGCAGAATACCCACCTTAATCGTCTCTCCAGAAGTTGGGGCGGGACTAGCAGCCGGGCTAGGACTGGCCGTGGGGGTTTGGCTTTGATTGCCACCACAAGCTTTTAACAGAATACTGGTTCCCATAGCGGCAGAACCGTACAGGAGAAATTTACGTCGTCCTAAATTTGACATGATGATCTTGAACTAACCTCGCTGACAATATTAGCTACTTCACACGGATGTTTTTGCTGAGGAGATTTTCGGGAATCTTTCTACGAATATCTGTGTGATATTACGGCTAGGTTAGCAGATTTTTTGTGATTTTCGCTACTTTTTGGATGTTTTTTGTAGTTTCCGCTACTTTTTTAGAAAAAATTAATGATTTTTCTGGAATTTACCTAAGTTTTTTAGCTATCAGGAGTCGGGAGACAGGAGACAGGAGGCAGGAGTCAGGAGACAGGAGACAGGAGTCGGGAGAATTAAGAATGAATAATATAACGGTTCTCACATCTGTGTGGCACACTTTAACCTTTGCTGATTAAGCTTTTCAGGATTGAGAATGTACCTCTTGTCAACAGGAAACGCTATAATCAATTAAATGGTCTATTGCAATTTCCATAGTTGTGAGGTACAAAGTCTTAGGTTTTGAGGAGTCAGGAGTTAAGATTTTGGTGTACCTCATGAGATTGGTAAACGCTATATTTACATACTTTATGCGATTTAATCCTTATTTTTGCCGTTTTTGAACCATCAAAAATTAATTACGCAAGAGGTTTATAATAATACAATAGCCTCGCGTGCCTGGAAAAAGTGCCAAAACCGTTTTCTAGTAAGGCTTCCAGTAATATTCAGCCCAACCCAATAATTATCAATCCGAATCTGGCCAAAGCAGCCGGACAGCAAGCAGCGCAAAACCAATGGCCGCTATCGCTTTTAATATCTTAGCGGGGAATAACTGCGCCATACTGCCGCCCGCAAGGACTCCTAAGAAACTGGTGCAGATTAAGGCGGTAATTGAGCCAAAAAAGACAGCTTTAGGTGATTTGGAACTGCCACCGAGAGCGATCGCTACTAATTGACTTTTATCGCCTATTTCTGCCAAAAAAACCGTGATAAATGTCAGTCCGAATAATTGCCAATTCATAAATTAGACCTCTGGTAAAAATCAAAAATTGTCGTGGTTGGTTAGGAGTCAGGAGAATTAGGAATGAAAAATAATCAATTAAATGCTCTATTTAGGGTCTGCTGAAAAAGTTTTTCGGTGGGGGTTGGGGGTTGGGGGTTGGGGGATGGGTTTTACCGATTTTCAGGTGGTCAACTACCTAATTTTCAGGGAAAAAGTACCTGAATTTTCCCCCTGATCACTCCCAGGCCTGGTACTTTTTGATTGACAAAAAGTCTAAAAGTCTTACCCAACAAGGTT
>NZ_JADBRW010000062.1:0-4604 GCF_020247025.1 Microcystis sp. M109S1 | reverse complement strand
GACAATTTCAAGAGAGATAGGCTTTTAGTGGCTTGGGAACAAGCTTTATCAATTTATTCATAATAAATATTGGCAGAGGATTAAAGATTAGTTATTGTGACTAACTCTTTTGATTAGAAAAAGATAAAATTGAGAATCTTCGGTCAAATTTATTGACTCAAAATCCGCTGTACTTAATTTAAATGAATCAACCCTACCCAACCCCCCCCGTTGGGTGCGTGGCGCCGCCCCCAAACCCCGGAGCGCATTAGTTTTTCGGTGGGATGCTTACAGGCAGCAGCTGATATATCTGTAATAATTTAAGGGTCACTGATAATTGCTGATTGTTGGTATTTCTGCAAATGTGAGATGCACCCACGAAAAAGCTAGAGAGGATTGGCGTAGGACGATCGCTTTTATCGCCAGCAGACAAAAATCCCGTGTTATGATTAATGAAAAAATCATAAAGTTTTGTAACAAACCTTGACTGCTATCCTCCGCCCCCAAGAAAAGCCGCTGCTTAATCGTCCTTGGTACTCCCTGTCCCCTCTCTGGCAAGGAGACGAAACCGATGTTAAACAAGGTTTACCCCATAGCCAACTCGCCCCCCCGTGGCAGATTTTAATTCTCGGCGATGGTTCTCCCACCCGTCATTTACAACTTTTAACCGGTGAAAAAACGGAAGTAGATGTGATCGATATGTCCCCCATCGGCGACGATGAGGATGGCGCACCGATGAAAATTAGCCTGATTCCGGGGCCGAGATTGCGTCGTCAAGTCTGGTTACGCACAGCTAGTGGTCAAAGGTTAGCCTATGCCGCTTCTTGGTGGTCTGTCAATCAAGTGGACGAATATCTGGAAAATCGTTCCCTACCGATTTGGGAAAGTCTCTCGCGGCTGCACACGGAATTGTATCGCGATGTGCAGGGACTTTATTACGGTCATTCCCCGGAATTAGAAATAGCTTTTGGGGAAAAAGGAGCATTTTGGGGTCGTCATTACCTATTTTGGCACGCTCGCCAACCCCTTACCCTGATTTACGAGGTTTTTTCTCCCTATCTCCGTAAATACCTCGGCGAAATGAGAATTGATCAATTAGAATAACTGCTGTAGATATTTCTAAGTAGTTCAATTAGTTAATCTTTGGAGAGAATTAAATGATTTTTCTCCGTTAATTTTGCCATCCAACCCGGTTCAATCACAATCGTGCTAATTTTTTCGATAATAATTGCAGGTCCTGCCAGACAATCAAAAGGTTGCAGATCTGAACGCTGATAAATTGGCGTTTCCCGCCATTGATTAGCCATAAAAACCGCTACTCGATCGAGGATAGGAGGTAATTCTCCCATCGGACGGGAGCGAGTTAAAATTGCTTCTTTGGGACTGTCCATAGTCTGGATCAATTCCACGGCAATCGACTCAACAATTAAAGCTTTTTGTTCTTGCTTAAACCCATAACGTCTTTGATGTTCCCGTTCAAAATCCTGACGCATTTGATCGCTAAAATTAACCGCTAAAGTGGCATCACTGCCTTGATATTTTAAACTAACTTGCTGCCGCACCTGATTATAATCCTCTAATTCCCGACCCGCTAAAACTTCTAATTCGTTCATTTCCGTGAGCAACTCCCCGATTAAATCGGCATTTAACCCCTGTTCGATCGCTTTTTCTTTAATTACCCTCAAATCGGCCAAACCCATGCCGTAGGCGCTTAAAACCCCGGCGTAGGGATGGAGAAAAATACTTTTCATTCCCAGAGTATCGGCAATTAAACAGGCCACTTGACCCCCGGCACCGCCAAAGGTACAAAGAGTATAATCACTGAGATCATAACCCTTTTGTAGAGAGATTTTTTTAATCGCATTAGCCATATTTTCCACGGCAATTTGAATAAACCCGGCAGCCAACATTTCAGGACTATTATTACCCCCCATTGTTGCCGCCAATTCTTGAAACTTTGTCAGCACAATCTCTTTATCTAGGGGTAAATTTCCTTCTTGTCCAAAAATAGCGGGAAAATAGGCGGCTTGAATTTTTCCTAACAAAACATTAGCATCGGTAATTGTTAATGGTCCACCCCGTCGATAACAGGCAGGTCCAGGATTAGCTCCGGCACTTTCTGGTCCGACCCGAAAACGATAACCATCATAGACTAAAATCGAACCCCCACCAGCGGCCACGGTGTGAATACTTAACATCGGCGCTCGCATTCTTACGCCAGCAATTTCGTTATCTGTTTGGCGCTCGTATTCCCCTTGAAAATGAGAAACATCGGTGCTAGTTCCTCCCATATCAAAACTGATAATTTTGCTAAATCCCGCCCTTAAACTGGTTTGTACTGCCCCGACTATTCCCCCCGCAGGACCAGATAAAATGCTATCTTTACCCTGAAATTTATCGGCAGTGACTAAACCGCCATCGGATTTCATAAATAACAAGCTAGTTTTCGGTAATTGCTGGCTAATACTATCAACATAGCGGCGTAAAATTGGCGATAGATAGGCAGAGACTACCGTGGTATCTCCCCGGGATACCAGTTTCATTAAAGGACTGACTTGATGGGAAATGGCTAGATGAGTAAAGCCGATTTCTTCGGCAATGGCTGCCACTTGTTTTTCGTGGTCGGGATAACGATAACCGTGCATAAAAACAATCGCACAACTTCGGATACCCGCTTGATAAACTGGTATTAAATCGGCTTTAACTTGGGCGGGATTAACGGCGATTAATTCTTGTCCTTGACGATCGTACCGTTCGGCCACTTCGATAACTTGTTCGTATAATAAAGAAGGAAGAATAATTTGACGGGCAAAAATATCGGGGCGATTTTGATAGCCAATTCTCAAGGCATCTTTAAAACCTTTGGTGATTAACAAAACCGTGCGCTCTCCTTTTCTTTCTAACAGCGCATTGGTGGCTACCGTTGTTCCCATTTTAATCACTTCGATGTTATCTAGGGAACCGCTAATATCTTTGATCCCTTGAATGACTGCATCTGGGTATTTTTCGGGATTTTCCGAGAGCAGTTTATAGAGAACAATCCACTGTTGATCGGCAAGGGGAACAATCAGAAATCTAGCGGCATCTCTAGCTAGTCGTTCAATAATTTCTGGTCGATCGATTATCGCCACTATATCGGTAAAAGTTCCCCCTCGATCGATAAAAAATTTTAACATAATCCCTTCCAGGTCTCAGAGTCAATTAACAATTGCGCCTAATCCTTTTAAAATAAACTAGATTGATTTATCTGAGTAAGCAAAATGTCCACAGGAATCGCTATCTTAGGGGTAGGACGTTGGGGAGTCCATTTCGTCCGTCATTTTTCTCAACATCCCTCAGCACAAGTAGTGGCGATCGTTGACCCCTCCCCTGAAAAACTTCATCTCTGTCGGGATCAATTTAATCTCGATACTAATAAGGTTATTTTAGCCAATGACTGGGAATCAATTCGTCTTCACCCCGAAATCTCGGCTGTAGTCGTCGTTACTCCCGCCATCAGTCATTATCCCCTGATTAAAGATGCTCTTAATTTAGGTTATCACGTCCTCGCCGAAAAACCCTTAACCCTCAATCCCCAAGAAAGCAGCGAATTAACGGAATTAGCGGCGAAAAAACAGCGTATTTTATTAGTTGATCATACCTATCTTTTTCATCCCGCCGTTATCACCGGACAAAAAGTCCTGCAATCTGGGGGTATCGGTAAACCTCTTTATGGTTATGCCACTCGCACCCACTTAGGTCCGGTCCGTCAGGATGTGTCCGCTTTGTGGGATCTAGCTATTCACGATATCTCGATTTTTAATAGCTGGTTAAATAGTACACCAATATTAGTTCAGGCGAGGGGAACCTTCTGGCTACAACCTAATCTAGCCGATTTAGTCTGGTTAACCCTGATCTATGGCGATGGTTTTCAAGCGACTATTCACCTTTGTTGGTTGAATCCCGATAAACAGCGACGTTTAGGGATAGTTGGCAGCGAAGGGACTTTAATTTTCAATGAATTAGACTCTCGATCGCCTTTAACGCGACAAAAGGGCTATTTTGAACGTCAGGAAGCCTATTTTATTCCCCGGGGACAAGAGACGGAATCTATCCCTATTGCCGATGGTGAACCCCTAAAAGCATTGTGCGAACATTTTTTAGAGTCGGTGGCTACGGGTGTCAATTCTCCTGTATCTTCGGGATCGGTAGCGACGCAATTAGTCAAAATCCTCCAGGCAGCAGAATTATCTCTAGCCAGAGGTGGAGAGATTGTGCGCTTAGAATGAGGTTTTAGACCCGATTTTTTCGATCAGACTGCGATCGCAATAATTCTTACTTCCTCAATCCTTGTCCCTTTAATGATAGGTTTTCCCACTAAAATATCGGGATTCAGTGTAATTCGAGTTTCCCAGTCCATAGCTACATCATTGAAAGTGTTTTCAAAAAGGTAAAGGCTGCGTGGGACGCACCCGACCATATCGGCGATCGCTTAGATGTTCGGCTAAGTAGGGTCTGCTGAAAAAGTTTTTCGGTGGGGGTTGGGGGTTGGGGGTTGGGGGTTGGGGGATGGGGGATGGGGGATGGGTTTTACCGATTTTCAGGTGGTCAACTACCTAATTTTCAGGGAAAAAGTACCTGAATTT
>NZ_JADBRW010000061.1:0-5381 GCF_020247025.1 Microcystis sp. M109S1 | reverse complement strand
GTCGAGGGAATCAACAATAAACTTAAACTAATAAAACGGAGAGGCTATGGCTTTAGAAACTTTCAGAATTTTTGGGTTAGAAGTATGTTATCTTGGCATCTTGTCTGTTGATTTAGCATAAAGAGTAACGAAGAGCCAACTTTTTTAGGTACTCGGAGAGGGTGAAGCAGTCAGGAAATCAATCACACTCAGATGCACCAGCAGCGGTATCGATGGGTTCCTCACACCAATGGGTAATCTTACCAAGTTGGGGCAAAGTGTTTAAGGGGCCTGGATTCAGGTTGGGTTGGATTAAGTCAGTCCATTCTACCCCTTGGGCCACAGCCACAGTATTGTTAGGTGGGGCACAGCCTGTAATTTTGCCCCAATTTTTACCCCAAGCAGCGCCGACGAAAGCACCGGTATCGGTTTTACCGAGGGAATAGTCACGAGCAAAGATAAACGCCTCTAGTCTTTGGTTGCCTCTCAGACAAATTTGCGGAGCGGCGGCACCTAAAAGAGTAAGGTCATTATAGGCATAAATTTGTAGATTGCCCGGTTTACAGCCAGTCGTACTACCACAATTGTGTTCGATCGCACCGTCAATATTACCTCTAACATAAAAAACTACCAGTTGCCCGGGAGTAATGGTAATCTTATCGCTACTACCCAACTCGATCTTATCAACGATATACTCGTACACTCCTCTAGGAGATGGTCTGTCTCCCGATCGGGGAAAAGTTGCAGAACTGGTAAGTACCAGGTTTAGCTGACCAGAGGGAAGGCTGGCGGCGGCGGGAATTGCTGGTAAATTGGGGAAGCTCACATCGACAAATTGCGCTTTGTAGGGGTTATTGGATGCAGGTGTGGGCTGTTGAATTTTGTTCGTGCTAATAAAACATTCTAGCTCTGGTCGCAAAGTTGCCGTCGCCTCGTCAAATGCCGTGGGGTCGCTCATCACCACATCCCCTTGAAAGTTAGCACCGCCGGAATAATCCGCACTGCCGACCGTAATCTGGCCAGTTGCACCTGCATTTTCCGTGGCTCCCTCGCTTACCCATAAAGCTGGGACAGTGGTGCGATTGAGTGCGAGGGGAAGAGAAGGAAGAATCGGGATAGTTACCACCAGACGGTTACGAGAGGCGGCATTATCGCCACTATCTCTATTGATATCAATCTTAGTTAGGTCTGTTTCGGCACTTTTGCGGGAACGTCCTTCGAGGGTGAGAACTCCCAATCCCAGAATATTGGGGTCAGTGCTGGTGGTCAATCTGTATCCAACCACGCGATAATAACGATTATCATTCCACTCAAACCATTCACCACTAGCCAAATCTCTTAATCCTGGATTTACTGCTCGTTGTCCTGTGGGTGCGAGGATTTTGTCGGCAATTTCGTTTGTAGGACTGGGATTACCACAGTCGGTGGCAATGGCTAATTTTTTTAAATCTGTTTGTAGGCCTGGACTGGGATTACCAGTAGGTACTTGGGCGTTCTCCCAACAGTCGCCAGAACTACAATTACTATCAAACCTCGCCATAACTCGAACGCTATTGAGTAGATCCTGCACGCGAGCCAGCCCCACTTCGGAACTTCTTAAACTATCAGCCCGGGCTTTTTGGGCAATTACTTTCGATTGGTCGCCTTGGGCGCGCATCATCATAGTCATTCCTGTCACCATCAGGATAAGTCCAATTAACACGGCAAGAGGCAAGGCAAACCCTTTTTCCTTATTAGCCATCAGGTGAAGATATAAACGATTGTTCATAAGCCAGTCCATCTAAGAATGGTTACTCTTACTATAATACTGTCAAGTTTTGGTTAAGTGACAACTGTGATAATACAAGAATAGCACTGTGAGTAAAATCACAGACTAAGGCCAGTTGATAGGATAATCAGCCAGGGCTCTTCTGGTTTATGTGTGGAAACGAGGTCTATACTGATGGTTTCTTCCGCAAAATAGCCCTAAAAGTCTTGCCCAATAAGCATTTCACGACTCCATAAGCAAAAATTATCACACAAAGTCTAGAAGAGCCCAGCCAGTAATTTTTCGATAAGTATTTTCGACTTTTGACTTAACTAAGGGGCTGTTTTTCGATTCAAAAATGCCCGACAAATTAAGCCTATACCCCGAAAAAAGCTGATAATTAACAACCAAAGGGATTGTAATTCTCCCGCCGTATTTTTCAGAACCCAGCGCTGGGGACGACAGAATAGAAAAGTAATTAGTTTTCTCTGGTCTGATAGGGTAAGTTGCTGGAATTTAAGGGTTGCTTGCCAGATTTTTCCTCGTTTTTCTAGATTGACTAGATGAGACGATAGGCGCAAATCTTCGCCTAAAATATCTAGGAGTAATTTTTCTGAGTAGATGGGTTCCCTCAGGTGAATTTCTGCCCCTATTTCCGAAAGTTTTTTCAGATTGCCCTGTATGATTATATCCGATTCTGTTATCAAGTGAACAGGATATTCCAGCAATTGGTATTGAGTTTCTATGGTGAGGGGAGCTTCCAATAAAGCCACTAAAGCAGTCATGATAATAACCACGTTATATATAGCCAAAATCAAGCCAAAATTTAGGGGACTTTCTTGATAATTGTGATGGCGTAAATTAAAGAAAATACTAATTAAAGTAATAGTGAGAAAAAACAGCAATGGGTAGGATAAGTGCCAATTATATTGATAATTTTGGCGAGCAATTCCCTTCGGTGTCACCTGAAATCCTTTGTCAAAGGGTTTCCAAAGAACATGGAGAACTGTTAGGGATGTAGGTACACAAATAATCATCGATAGTACCTCAGAAAAAACAATCGAGCGCGAGCGAGAATTTAACCAGTGATAAGTGGCTAACTGCAGCATCATGTAGGGTAAAAAGATATAGATTGTCTCATCGATGGTAATGTTCAAAGGTACTATATATCCAAAGGTATAAAGGAGAGGAATAAGTAGAGAAAATAAACGAGCTAAGGGAGAAAACCAAGATAATATTCCTTCTAAGTGTGCCAATCTTTGAGGGAGAGTTAATCCCGCAATTTTTAGGGGATTAGCTTTGATAAAAAATGCCTGTAACGTTCCTCTTGCCCAGCGCAATCTTTGCCGTAAATAAGCTGATAAACTTTCGGCAGATAAACCAGCGCTGAGTTTTTCATTTAAGTAAATAACTTCATAACCTTTGGCAGAAATAGCAATTCCAGTGAAATAG
The DNA here is from genome assembly GCF_020247025.1 of Microcystis sp. M109S1. Lineage (NCBI taxonomy): Bacteria > Bacillati > Cyanobacteriota > Cyanophyceae > Chroococcales > Microcystaceae > Microcystis > Microcystis sp. M109S1. The sequence continues at coordinate 2,203 of NZ_JADBRW010000061.1, read as the reverse complement.
TCTTCACTAATAGATTCTGTATTAAAATATCCTACTTCCTCTAATGCTTTTCTTCTGACAATAAAAGAAGTGCCAGCACAAACAGGACTACCCACCCCATCTTTAGCCGGTTCAATATGACGATAAAATAATTCTTCGTCGGGAGTAACGATATTTTCTAAACCTAAGTTATGGGCGATAGGATCAGCATTATAAAAGCTTTGGGGAGTTTGCACTAGGGCAATTTTAGGGTTTTGAAACCAGCCAACAGTTCTTTCTAGAAAATTCCGACAAGGGATAAAATCTGCGTCAAAAACTACCACTAATTCCCCTTGGGTTTGTCCGAGAGCATGGTTTAAATTACCTGCTTTAGCGTTTTTTCTATCCTCACGAGTCAGATAATGACAATTTAATTTTTCTGCCAATTGATGAATTTCTGATCTCTGGGTATCATCGAGAATATAAATATTTTTATGAGGATAATTAAGGGCTTGACAACCGATAATAGTTCTTGTTAAGATAAAGGCTGGCTCATTATAGGTGGGAATCAGGATATCTACCGTGGGCAAATACTGTTGATCGATCACCGCTTGGCTATAAAAATCAGCTTCTTTGCTTCTATCTTTTGTGGTTAAGACTAAAACTAACTGAATCATGCTACTACTTAAAACTATCATCTCAATGCCTAAAAGTAGTAAACTAAAAAAGCCATTGAGAGGGGTGGAAAGATTTAAGGTGGCCAGAATTCTCCAAACTAGATAGCGCAGGGTGATAGCTAGAGTGATAGAAATAATGACTAATCTTGACCAAACTTGCGGACGCGGAGAAAAGAAAATGATTAACTGCGTAAGAATTAGCAGGATAACCGTGGGTAATAATAATTGATAGCTATGAGCAACCGTGGGAACTTTAATCCAAGCAAATGGATTAAAAAAATCTTCTACTAAGCCAAGTATTAATCGATAAATATTGTGTTCTGGCCAAGATAATGATAAACTGACCATCATTAGCCCGCCGATCACTGCTAACATAATTAAGATAACTGATATTATCGCTAAAATCGACTTGAATACGGAGGAATACACTGGTTTTTGAGGGAACGGAAAAATCGACTCTTCGTTAGACATAAATCCCCTTCTGAGCAAATAAATCTAACTACATTTTACAATTATTAACAAAAACCTGGGCATTGGGCAGCTTTCTCATACTTGGGAATGATACTAAATCGTTTTATGGGAAACCCTTGGAACGCATTTGCGGAGGTTCTACCTTGGAACGAGACAAATCGAACTTTAAAAACCCAGTTATGGATTGTTGCTCCCTACACCCTACCCCCCACACCCTGTCTCACTTTCAATCTGCTTGTCACCCCGTCAGGAACATAGTATACTTTGGTTAACCGTGAGGAAAAATTAATCTATGATAGCCGTCAAAATCGCCGTTGTTAGCGCTCTCGTTTTAGTTGTGGTCAAATTCGTCGCTTCTGTTCTAGGCAAAGGCAATATACCCCTACTTAATCAGGCTGTAACTGTGATTTTAAGCCTTTTTATCGGTTTTGAGTTGATTCAACTAGGACAAGCAGTGATTGAAAAGATTAATTAAGGGTAATCGGCTCTCTTGGATGGTGTGTGATCAACAGGATTGATCGTCGAGATTGCCAGTATAGACTAGATGCTGCCGTCAACCTTTGGTCAAGCTGTTGCGATACAATCCAGCAAAGACAAGAGAGCCTGTAACCCAAAATTTTGGGTTAAAGCCCCGTCCTTTTAGGACGGCTTTATGTTAAAATAAAATTGGTTTGAATCCCCTGAGTGGGCGGTAGTGAATGGCTCGATTGAGTTGAACCCTGGAACTCGAAAGTCTGCATAAGAGACAAAAAGGGAGGGTAGCGAAAACCTCGTCAAACATAGCGCAGGGGTTCCGATAAACAACGGTGAATGAAAAACCAGTAAAAATCTTTGTCGTCAGACAGATAGGGTAGGACATACCCAAATCTTGGTTGAAAGACCAAAACCCTTGGAGAGTGAACCAGAAAAAGGATAACTAGATAGCAAGTGATATTCTAGTAGGTTCGGTTCAGACATAATCGTGTAAGACCTAAGTAAGGGAAACCAGAAAGGGCTGTGATGAGCTTCGAGAATCCTCACGCCTTTAGGCCCAGGAGTGTCAAAGAACCGAACGATCGCTCTAGGTGGTGTACTCGGCGTTAATTTTGACGTAATCG
>NZ_JADBRW010000060.1:0-3632 GCF_020247025.1 Microcystis sp. M109S1 | reverse complement strand
CGTCACAAGTGAAGACTAGGAGACAATAGACCTATGTTAGAAGCGTATCATCAGCACGTTGCCGACCGAGCGAAATTAGGTATCCCTCCCCTTCCCCTCAACGCTCAACAAACGGCGGAATTATGCGAAATGCTCAAAAATCCGACCGAAGAACTCAAGGGAGAATTGCTGACCCTGCTGCGTGACCGTGTTCCCCCCGGAGTTGATGAAGCCGCCTACGTTAAAGCGGGATTTTTAACAGGAATTGCTAAAGGTGAAATAAAATCTAACGTTATCTCCCCCCAAGGTGCGGTTAGCTTACTGGGAACCATGGTCGGTGGTTATAACGTTCATTCTCTGATTGAACTGCTTAAATCCAGAGATATTAATATCGCCGCTGCCAGTGCCAGTGCTTTAAGTAAAACCCTGCTGGTATTCGACGCATTTAACGAGGTTTTGGAATTATCCGACACCAATCCCTATGCTAAACAGGTTATCGATGCTTGGGCCAATGGCGCTTGGTTTATCGCTAAACCGAAACTTGCTAAAGAAATTACCGTCACCGTCTTCAAAGTCCCAGGAGAAACCAATACAGATGACCTATCTCCCGCTCCCCATGCCACCACCCGGCCCGATATTCCCCTTCATGCTTTGGTAATGTTAGAAACCCGTCAACCCGGGTCTTTAGAAACCATTGCCGAATTGAAAAAATTAGGCCATCCGGTCGCCTATGTGGGGGATGTGGTCGGGACGGGTTCCAGCCGAAAATCGGCAATTAACTCGGTTCTCTGGCATATTGGCGATGATATTCCCTTTGTGCCTAATAAACGTGCTGGTGGCTATATTTTAGGCAGTAAAATCGCCCCTATCTTCTTTAATACGGCCGAGGATTCCGGCGCTTTACCGCTTGAATGCGATGTTAGCCAAATGAACACGGGGGATGTGATTAAAATCTATCCCTACGAAGGCAAAATCACCAACGAAGCGGGCGCAACTATTAGCACTTTTAGCCTCAAACCTGAGACAATTCTGGATGAAGTGCGCGCCGGCGGTCGTATTCACCTCTTAATCGGTCGCAGTCTCACCGATAAAACCCGTCACGCCTTGGGACTTGAGGCTAGTACCCTATTTACTCGTCCAACTATGCCTAGTGACACGGGTAAAGGTTACACCCTAGCACAAAAAATGGTCGGCAAAGCTTGCGGTTTACCCGGGGTGCGGCCGGGTACTTCCTGTGACCCGATTATGACTACGGTAGGGTCTCAGGATACCACCGGCCCGATGACCAGAGACGAGTTAAAAGAGTTAGCCTGTTTAGGTTTTAGCGCCGATTTAGTCATGCAGAGTTTCTGTCACACGGCAGCCTATCCGAAACCGGTTGATATTCAAACTCATCACCAATTACCCGACTTTTTCTCTACCCGGGGTGGGGTCGCTTTACGTCCGGGAGATGGCATTATTCACTCCTGGTTAAATCGGATGTTATTGCCGGATACGGTGGGGACTGGAGGCGATTCTCATACTCGTTTTCCTTTGGGAATTTCCTTTCCTGCGGGGTCGGGTTTAGTGGCATTTGCCGCCGCTTTGGGAGTAATGCCGTTGGATATGCCAGAATCGGTTTTAGTGCGTTTTACGGGGGAATTACAACCCGGTGTGACTCTGCGGGATATTGTTAATGCCATTCCCTACGTCGCCATCCAAGAAGGCAAATTAACCGTAGAAAAACAGAACAAAAAAAATGTTTTTAACGGTCGCATTATGGAGATGGAAGGGCTGCCGGATTTGAAATTAGAACAGGCTTTTGAGTTAACCGATGCCACGGCGGAACGTTCCTGCGCTGGTTGTACGATTAAGTTAAGTCCGGAAACAGTGGCGGAATATTTACGCTCTAATGTGGCTCTGTTAAAAAATATGGCGGCCCGGGGTTATAGTGATGCCAAAACTATCCTACGTCGGGTCGCAAAAATGGAACAATGGTTAGCTAATCCCGTTCTGATGGAGGCGGATAAGGATGCCGAATATGCGGATATTATCACCGTCAACTTAAACGAGATTAAAGAACCAATTGTTGCCGCACCCAATGACCCGGATAATATCAAGTTAATGTCGGAATGCGCTGGGGATAAAATTGATGAGGTGTTCATCGGTTCTTGTATGACTAATATTGGTCATTATCGCGCCGCCGCTAAGATATTAGAAGGAGCAGGAGTTGCTAAGGCTAAACTGTGGATTTGTCCCCCCACCCGCATGGATGAAAAACAATTGCGCGATGAGGGAATGTACGGCATTTTTGCCGCTTCTGGGGCGCGTACCGAGATGCCTGGATGTTCCCTTTGTATGGGTAATCAAGCGCGGGTTGAAGACAGAGCGACGGTATTTTCTACCTCGACTCGTAACTTCAATAATCGCATGGGAAAAGATGCGCGAGTCTATCTCGGTTCCGCCGAATTAGCGGCGGTTTGTGCGCTGCTAGGACGCATTCCCACCGTTGAGGAATACCTGGCAATTGTCACTGAGAAAATTAATCCTTTTGCTGGCGATTTATACCGCTATTTGAACTTTAATGAAATCGCTGGTTTTGAGGATGAAGGCCGGGTGATTCCTTTGGAAGATTTACCTAAAATTGAGGATATCTTAGGGATTCCTTCAGGGGTTTTGAGTTAGTATGAGGTTTAGGGTGGGCTATGAAAAGCTCACCCTCTGCTCAGAAAATAAAGAGGTAAAATTTATGGGGATGCCCTGTGTCGTGAATAGTATTTTAAAGTTAAAACCATCTCAAGGTTATCCAGAAAGTTTGGAATTATCTAAACAGTATCAAGGGATCAAAGAAGATTATAGAATTATTCCTGTTGATGTTCCCATTCCTTTGGTAAATGAACATTGGGTTGCCTACGCAGATGTTATCATTGAAAAATTAGTTTGGGAAAATCGTCAAACAACAGTTTTATTTAGAATTGATAGGATTTATCCAGTACCTTTTATTGTCAAAGAAACTTGAAATTAGATGCAGGATCAACAACGAATAATTATTGCAAGAGTTATTAAGTATGAATTTGATTATTTTCTCAGAAAATTCAAGCCTTGGGAAAAACTCATATTTTTGTTATACTTAATGGTAGCGATTGTGACAGGTTTAGGGGATGCAAGTTCATTTTTTACGGGAGAGAATAGTCCTATACCCAGGGAATGGAAATTATTAAAAAGCCCTCAAATAGTTACGATTATATCTATTATTATCTTAGCAATTCCTGTTCTACTCTCTCAAACACAGACTGGACAAGATACTGTTGAACTTTTAGAAACAATTCGCTTAAACATTGTGCCAGCAATCAGTAGTTCTTTAGAAGAATTATCTGTTGATATAAAACAAAAATTTAATCTACAAGGCAATATCCGAGTATCCTTGTGGATACCAGTGAGACAAAAGTTATTTACTTGCAGGGTAATCGCACGTCGTTTTGTATAAAATGTAACAGACAGAGGTGACTGAATGTCGTGCCTAGCAGGGCGAACTGATATAAGTTAATCTGAGAGGAAGTAAAAAGTTACATAGTGTAGCAGTTGAGCATGGCATCCGGTTTTGGTCTCCTAGTTTTAAACCCCAAGCAAGAGCGAGAGGCAAAGGTTTTAAGAAACAGTGTCTTGAAACATTT
>NZ_JADBRW010000006.1:0-9948 GCF_020247025.1 Microcystis sp. M109S1 | reverse complement strand
TGTCAGTCTGTAGAGCGACCATAAGACCAGAACAGAGTAAATCTGTTAAGGCCGGTGCGGAACCCCGCAAGGGAAAGAAGCAGAAACCTAAATCGTGAGGTTTGGGAATCACCGTCCGTTTACGGCGGTGAGGATGTCAACCTTGATTGTAACCAGTCCTTGTGCCTTCTTATATCCTTGAGGGTCAACAATTATACCAATACAAGTGTACAGAAAAACTCACCTGTAAAATCACTTACTCCCCAAAGCGATTAATAGCTGTAACCAAAATCACATTTTTGTCCATACCTAAATCACTATCTAGAGGATTTTCTCGGTCTATTGTGTAGTTAGTGGTAAAGTTAGTTAGGTCAAGACATTTTTGATCAGGAGTTTTCTGGGGAAATTGTGAAGGTATTAGGTAGTAGTAAATTTTCACTGGTTTCCGAAAACCATCTTCGACTTGATTGACCGATAGTTTAATAAAATCTCTGTGACTGCAATATAATGTTAAATGTTTAGGCAAGTATATAAAATGGGAATCGGGAGAGGTTAAAGCTATGCGTTTTTATTTAGAGTACATCAATCACTTAGGTCGTTTGCAGAAAAAATCCGCTCATCGTCGTCTGCAAGCGGGTTTCACGATTACAGAAGTCTTACTGGCAGGTTTGATGATGCTGATTGCCGTCTTGGTGGCGGGAATTGGCTTGATTAACCTGCTCAGAAGTAACTATCGAGCTAATGCCGATAGTGAAATCCGGAATAATCTTAATCGTACTCTAGAGTTTGTTTCAGATGAAGTGAGACGAGCAAGAATTATCGCTAATTCTGAAACAGCGATCACGAGTACTAAAGTACCCACAGGAGAGAAAGCAGTTCTTGCTTTCCAAATTCCCGACCCCAACAATCCCAGTCTGGCTCCGCTCAATGAACAGATCGTTTACTATACCACCGGCCCTAAAGATAGCTTGACCGGTCCGCGAGTCTTGTGGCGCTATGGTCCAAACTTGGACCCTAATGGCAACTACACCACCCCCGACGACATTCTTACTTGGCAACATTCTCCTGTCACCGATAGGTTAGCAGAGGATGCTGTTAACCCCAGTTGTCCTGCGGATTTTAACAAAATCTCCAACCCTATCTCCAACCCTCCTCAAGGTTTTTTTGCCTGCGTTCACAAAGATGGTAATCAAGTGATTTTGAATGCCGACGCTCAGATAAAGATGACTACCAATGACGAAGTTAAATACTCTGTCAATACCAGAGTTTTCACGAGAGCTTGTCAAATATTTTGCCTCACAAGCTCCACCCCTACTACCACCCCTACTACCACCCCTACTACCACCCCTACTCCCACCCCTACTCCCACCCCTACTCCCACCCCTACTCCTCCTTTTTATAGGACACCTGGTAGCGGGTCTACCACACCAACTCTACCCATCGTTACCGTGCCGGCAACTGTTACAGCTCAAGTTATTAAAGGAGGAACTTGTACATTCAGTTCTTCCTGCGGTGTTGTTACTGCACCTGACGAAGATTTGCCTGGGATACCGGAAGGAGCTTTGGGTTCACCTGTTCTGGCAAATGCTGGAGATGGCATTGTGGTTTTTGTGGATGGGTTGCGTAATGTCTATGAAAACACTCAAGCTCAAACCGTAGAGGTATATACCTCTGATAGCAACAATTTACCTGCAAACAGCAACAGTCTTACTCAGAACCAAATTTTATTAGTGTTTACGACTAAAACGACTCCACCAAACTCCTATGAGATTTTAGTAACCATTACACCCCAGTAGCTAAACTTATGGCAATAAGCTGAAACCTTGATGTTATCCTGGTTAGTTAACCTTATTCTTTCTCGGAAATCATGGCCAAATCCCCTTAACTAGATCCTAGGCTAAAAATCTAACTTAAACAGCGAATTGCCTCCAATAAACCCCTCGCTTTGTTGAGGGTTTCTTCATACTCTTTCTCCGGCTCAGAATCGGCTACTAACCCTGCTCCCGCTTGCACGGAAACCAGATAATTTTGATTACCTTGGGGACGAACAATCATAGTGCGAATTGTGATGGCACTATTTAACTGTCCCTCGAAATCGTAGTAACCATAAACCCCTGAATATGGACCACGACGACAGGGTTCTAATTCATGGATAATTTCCATAGCGCGAATTTTCGGGGCCCCACTGACGGTTCCCGCGGGAAAACAAGCTTTTAATAAATCCCAAGCACTTTTATTGGTTGCTAAATCCCCCACCACATTACTAACAATGTGCATAACGTGGGAATAACGTTCAATTATCATTAATTCATCCACTTTGACCGTACCTCGATCGCACACCCGACCTAGATCATTTCTCCCCAAATCCACTAACATAATATGCTCGGCAATTTCTTTGGGATCTTGCAATAAATCCGTTGCTAAAGCTTGATCTTCACTCAAGTTTTGTCCCCGGCGACGGGTGCCAGCAATTGGTCTGACCGTAGCCTTTATTTTACCTAATTCGTCCCGTTCTGCCTTAACCATCACTTCAGGACTAGAGCCAATAATCTGCCAATCCTTAAAGTTATAAAAAGCCATGTAAGGAGAAGGATTAATCAGACGCAGGGAACGATATAAATCGAAGGGATGACCCTGATAATTGGCATTTAAACGCTGGGAAATAACCACCTGAAAAATATCCCCCGCTTTGATGTAATCCTTCGCTTTCAGGACATTTTGACAGAATTTTTCCTGAGTTGTATTGCTTTCATAGACTAATTCTTTTCCCTGACTAACTGGTAATAATTCTAGGGTTTTGGCATTAGTTGGTAGGGGTAATCGTAACTTCAGAACTAACTGTGTCACTCGATCGCAGGCCGCTTGATAAGCGGCCGCTAAATCGGGATTTTTACCCCGGATATCGGCATAAGCGATCGCCCAGATTTTCCGTTTAACTTGATCGAAAATAATCAGATTATCCACCTGCATCCAAATACCATCCGGTAGATCGGCATCGGTAGCGGGATAAATAGGTACTCGCGGCTCGATCCAATTAATTAATTCATAACCCCAAAAACCAAATAAACCCCCTATTCCGGCGGGTAATTGCGGCAATTTAACCGGCACGATCGGGGCTAAACATTGGGTTAAAATCTCGAAAGGATCCCCCGAAAAAATCTCTTGAGAACCATCGCGAAAACTTTGGGTAGTGGTGTTTCCCCGCGCTTCTAATACCCAGACGGGATCGCCTCCTAAAAAGCTGTAGCGTCCCAAGGTTTCGCCCCCTTCCACCGACTCTAATAAAAAATTGTAGGCTTGATTGGCACAAACTTTATACCAGGCCGAAACGGGTGTTTCTAGGTCAGCGATCCATTCTTGATAGACAGGAATAAAGTTACCTTGGCCAGCGAGTTGACGAAAGCGATCGAAGTCGGGGAAGATCATATTTTGATGGTTCAGGAAACGGATAGCACAACACTTGTAGGGGAGAAAACTGACCAATATTACCAGCTATAACTAGGGTTTGCGGCAAAAAGTTTTTCGGTGGTGGTAGGGTGTGGGGTGTGGGGTGTGGGGTTTTACCAGTTTTGAGGTGGCCAATTACCTAATTTTCAGAGAAAAAGTCCCGGAATTTTCCCCCGATCACTGCCATATCCAGTACTTTTTGATTGACAAAAAGTCTAAAACTCTTACCCAACAAGGTTTTTAGATTTATTCAGCAAACCCTAACTAGCAATTGATTGCCGATTGCTATAAGAGAAATCGAGAGTCAGAAGTTAAATCTTCGGGCCAAATAGCTGCTAAATCTAACTCCCCACTCTCGATTTTAGGGATTATTTATGCTTCGTAGGGAGTGACACCAGAGAACTTAATTGTCGCTGGTTCGGGGTTTTTGCCGATATTGCGGTCTTTTTTGCCGAAAAATTCACGACCGGCGTTAACTTTTTCGGGGAAGACACCATCAGCAGGGTGGAGATACTGCACTTCACCACTGGGGTAAATCCGATAGATTTTGTAATCTTCGATTTTGGGCTTAAATTTCGTCCGCAATTGGGTACCAAGAGCGAGCGCCTGTTCTTTGCGGGCCAAATAGAGGAGATTTTCGCCTTCGTTCATGATAGCGGCGCCACCGGTGGGCATTTCAAAGACTTGTTCTTTGCTGCTTGTCCAGGTGATGGCGTACTTTTCTTCCAGATCGGCTTTGGTGAGTAAACCGCCCGTGCTGCCACCGAACTTAGGAGCTTTTCCAGAAAGTTCTGTCATAGGATTTTGTTCTCTCTACAAAAATAAACAAAAGGGGTTTTAGGGAATCCTATCACTGACACCCCCTCTCTCTAGTAGTCTTGTCAAGAACTGTAACATTATTTTGTACTAGACTATAGAACTAGGATTTACCGAAAAAGTTTTTCGTGGAGGCAGGGTGTGGGGTGTGGGGTGTGGGGTTTTACCCATTTTCAGGGAAAAAGTGCCTAAATTTTCCCCCCGATCACTGCAAGGACTGGCACTTTTTGATTTTAAAAAAGCCTAAAGATATTATCCCACAAGGTTTTTAGATTTATTCAGCCAGATAGAACTAAGCTCTTCGCCGATCGCCAACTTGCCCAGGAATCGGCCGCCACTTTAATCGATCGCCCGTCGGGAAATTTGCCAACTTAAAAAAATTACCGGAATTAATCCCACTAAGACAATGGCCAGGGCCGGCGCCGCCGCTTCCACTAAACGTTCATCACTGGCGTATTGATAAACGCGCACCGCTAGGGTATCAAAATTAAAAGGTCTTAAGACCAAAGTAGCCGGTAATTCCTTCATCACATCGACAAAAACTAACATAGCCGCCGTCAATAATCCCCCCGACAAAAGAGGAATATGCACTTTAATTAAAGTGGCACCAGTGCCATAGCCAAGGCTGCGGGAAGCATCATCTAAACTAGGTTTAATTTTACTTAAACTCGATTCTAACGTGGAGAAAGCTACGGCTAAAAACCGGACAATATAGGCAAAAATCAGACAGAAAATCGTGCCGCTCAGAATTAAATTGATATTTAATCCTTGATTTAAAAAGTTATCTAATTTGCCGATAGGAATTAAAACCCCCACGGCAATAACAATGCCGGGGATAGCATAACCAGCGGCCGCAATCCGCACAGAACCCTTAATAGTTTTATTCTGATTAAGTCTTTCCCCGTAGGCAAGAATTAAAGCTAAAACTACCGCAATAATTGCGCTTAAACTAGCTAGAAAAAAACTGTTTAACGATAAACTAAGAAAGTCATTATTAAAAGTTTCTTGGGCATGATTAAAGGCTAGATAGGCCAGATAGAAAGCAGGGGCGATAAAACCAAGAAATACTGGTAAAAAACAGAATAAAATTGCCAAGAAACTACGAACAAATCCTAGTTCGTACTTAGTCGGTGACTGGAAACGATTGGTCATTTCATAGTAACGAGCTTGACGACGGGAGGATTGTTCGAGGAAAACTAAAACGAGGATAAATACCATTAAAACTGTTGATAACTGCCCCGCTGCTATGCGATCGCCCATGCCGAACCAAGTATTATAAATCCCCGTGGTAAAAGCATTAATTCCGAAATACTGCACCGTACCAAAATCGTTAAGAGTTTCCATTAAAGCTAGAGCTAATCCCGCCATAATTGCCGGTCTTGCTAGGGGTAAAGCGACAGTAAAAAAACTGCGCCAAGGATTACATCCCAAGGAGCGACTTGCCTCCACCGTACAGACAGATTGCTCTAAAAAACCGACCCTTGCTAACAGATAAACGTAGGGATAAAGCACCAGTATTAACATCAGAATCCCCCCCCAGAGAGAACGGATATTAGGAAACCAATAATCCTCGACACTATTCCAACCGAAAACACTTCTTAAGAACGTCTGCACCGGACCAAAATAGTCCATCATATTGGTATAAGTATAGGCCAAGAGATAGGCAGGAGCGGCAAGGGGTAGTAATAATAACCATTGAAATTGTTGACAACCGGGAAATTGACACATCGTTGTTAACCAAGCTGTGCCGACACCGATGATTAAAACGCCGCTGCCCACCCCGCACATTAACCAAAAAGAATTAACTAGATAATCCCAGAGAACAGTTTCGATCAGATGTTGCCAGACTTGACTGGAATTAGTTAATAAACTACTGGCCACCGATAAAATCGGCAGGGACACAAGCAGGGCAATTAGTAAAACTGCAATTGTCCACCCCTGTCTAAAAAAAGAGCGAGATTCTTTCAGAAAAAACATTTTTAATAAGATTGTTAAAGCAATTTTTAAGGTGGGGGCAAATCCTAGGGACTGATAGAGTAAAATACCTAACTCTGTCATTGAATAGGCACTTTCAGGGCCGTCTATTCCCACTTCGCTAAGATTATTTGGTGAAATGCGACACCACCAATTTTCTTCTATGTCTTGGAATATGTCTGTGCGACATTGGCACTGGCGACCATTTGACAGCAACAATGATCTTCCCTGAAAATGTTGAGCAAATTTATCGGCCTTGCTCTCATCAGAATCACATTCTGCGGATAAACTAAATATCCATGCCATTTTCATAGACTCCTATTGTGTGTATGCCACTAATCCACCTTTTCCCAATATTTTTGGGTCTTTGCCAATGCCGCTTCCTACCTTTCTAGAGCCATTGTAACTCTTGGCATGATGCTAACGTGGGCTATCTTGGACAGCCTGTAAATCTCCTGTAATAATGCTGTCATCAATCTGCCACAAAGGCTCTTTGCCCATGCCGCCAAATTTTGGCTGTAACTGCTCACTTTTCACTCCTCACCCCCTCACGAACCAAAAAGCCTGTAAACTGGATTTTATCAGGTGGATTTGCTATTATTTGGCTCTTCCAAGCGATGCAAGCACTCCTGAACTGATAACACAGGTACGGATGAATTCAAAAACCCTTGACTATCGCGGGTCAAGATAGCATCAAGTCCTTGATCTACAGCACAAGCGACCTGAATCGCATCCTCATAATCAGCCAAACCTGAACTAAACGCTACCTCTAGAACCGCCCGGTTTACAGGGCAGATTTCCATTGCTGTCAATGTCTCTGAAACTGCTTGCCGTGCCTGCTCAATACTGCGAGTGTGTCTTCGAGCAATATAAAAAATGTCCGTGAGCGTTGTAGCTGTGACATACCCGACGATCTGACCAGAATCGATCGCCTGAAATAGTCGTTCTGCATCTTGGAAAAATAGCTCTCTCTCCAATAGAAAATCTAGGAGAACATTAGTATCAATTAAAACTCTCACTAAAGATATTTCTCCACCCGACGATCTTCCAACATGGCAGCTACTTCTTGGTCGGTTGGTGCAAGTTGGTCTGTTTTGAGTAAGCCACGCATCCGTTGAATTGCACCAGAACGATCAGGTCTAGCAATTGGGGTCTTCTGCAAGGACTCAATAATGGCGCTAACCAGATCAAGTCGATCGCTCGGTGATAGCTTAACCGCTTCTTCCTTTAGGTCTTGCAGTAACATAGACATTGCTTGGGGCTGAATATTCTGGAATTTATTAAAAATAATTATAACCTTGATTATGATCAGGGCTGTAGGGCTATCTTGGACAGCCTGTAAATCTCCATTGTTAGTTCTTTGGTGACATCTCTAAATCCTTCAACTTGCTCTCTTAGCATTGCCAAGTCAAAATCAGACATAGAGACTCTATTACCCTCTGCTGCTTCTAATCTAGCTTGGAATGCAAGAAAAAGATCACTGCGGTTTAACTTGTCAACTTCTTCTTGCATGGCCTGAATTTCTTCTTCAACTTTATGCTGAATAGAAACATTTGCCTCTTGAATGAACTCTCTGACCTTCAAGTATAATTACTCGCTTGCATAAATGAGATGCTCCCTATAGATTTTAGTATAACTCTTTTTCTGTAAGCATAACTAGGAGATGCTTTAGAGCGCCGTCTATCGAGGAAAATTAGTTAATCAATAGGCCTAGGTCATTGGCTCCTAAAAATTAGGATTTCTGTAACAGCTTGCGGTAGTCAAACACGCGAATGAGAGTCCCTTTTTGGGGTAAATCGGCGGCACGAATCCGTAATTTATTGTCCTCGATTAAACGGATATTTTTATCCTTGACTAACTTGAGAAACTCATCTACAGACACCAATTCACAGGCATTTTTATCGGCGGCACTGGTAAAGTATTGAGTTGGTATAGCAATTCGCGGCTGTAAAACTTCGATCGCCTGTTTTGCTTCTTGGGGATTATAATTTTTTGGACCACCTCCCACGGGAATAAAAGCTAAATCCGGCGAACCTAGGAGAATTCTTTGTTCTAATTCGAGCGGGGCTGCTGCCCCCCCCAAATGGACAATGCTAATCCCCGCTTGGGTCCAACGCCAGGCTACATTCATACCGAAACGTTGCCCACCCATGCGATCGTGGGCAATACTAATGCCCTGTAATTTTAATTTACCCAGATCATAGGCCCCCGGCTCAAACAAAATTTTCGGATTACCGGGTAAACCCTCGGCCGCCCCTTCATCCCACAGTTGACTACTAATTAAAACGATATCTGCTTCTACTTTTGGCAAAGGAAAACCCGCCGTACAACCGATCGCCCGGAAGGGATTAACTAGGACTCTTTGCCCTCCTCCGGTGAATAAAAAGCAACTATGACCCAACCATTGAACTAGGAGGGAATTATCGGGTTTTTGGGGGGAAGTGGGGTTGGTGGGTTTGGGTTTAGTTTCCGCTAAAACTGAGCTTACTCCCACGGTTAAGAAACTTGTCCCCGCCGATAAGATAAAATCTCGCCTTTTCATAAATGTAGATGCAGAATTAATCAAGTTAAGGTTAATTTCAGGGGTTGGGGATTAGTAAACACTAGAGGGATCGGAGAAAGTTTCTTAAAAGTTCCTTGCCGGCAGTGGTTAAAATACTTTCGGGATGAAATTGTACTCCTTGAATGTGGGGGTAATCCCGATGACGGACTCCCATGACCGTGCCATCTTCTACCCAGGCCGTGATCTCTAAATTATCTGGCATGGTGGAGCGCTCGATCACTAAACTATGGTAACGGGTGGCAGTAAAAGGATTTTCTAAGCCTTGAAATACCCCTTCATTGTTGTGATAGATTGGGGAAGTTTTGCCGTGCATCAAGACTGGGGCCGAGACCACATCCCCTCCGAATACCTGACCGATACTTTGATGACCGAGACAGACCCCCAAGATTGGCATATAGGGGCTAAATTTGGCGATTAATTCCAGAGATATGCCCGCATCGACCGGACGACCTGGACCGGGGGAAATGACAATCCCATCCGGCCGCATTTGTTCGATCGTGGCCAGATCGATTTTATCATTACGATAGACCTCGATCGGCACGGCGATCGGGAACTCGGAGGCTAATTCTCCCAAATACTGGACTAAATTGTAGGTAAAACTATCATAGTTATCGATGACGATTATCAAGAGTCTCTCTCCTTTCTTTAGCCTCGCTCAGTATTTTCATTCTACACCCCGGCTGTCTCGATCGAGATAGCCGGGGTGTAGGGGGTAGGCTATTTTTGTGCCGTCAGCTAGAATCTGCCCGGAATTGCTAATTACAGCCTAAACTATCTCTGGTGGCCACTCCCGTGACCGGATTAATCCCATCGGCCCGTTCACACATTAACTTGACCTGATAGCTATCAATTACCGCGTTAGTGAAATCGGCCCCGGTAATAATCGTGTCTTGACACTCCCCGCCGTAAAACGGACGGGGATTCTTGGTTCAACGACAGGGCTTAAAAATCTAAAGGAAGTGTAACCTTCACCCTACGACCAAATACCCCATCTAAAGATGCAAATATCGAGCCAGTAGCAATAGACTCCTAGCGGCCTTATCTCCCCAAGCGTAGATTATACTGTTCGGGTATGCCCTACCCTACAGTTTGAGTTTTCAGGGTTATGGGTGCTAGTTTTCGGTACTCGTTAGAGTCCATACGTTTTTTAAGAGGTTATTCGCTCCTCT
>NZ_JADBRW010000059.1:0-9010 GCF_020247025.1 Microcystis sp. M109S1 | reverse complement strand
TAACTTTAAACTCTAAGACAAACATTTTACGCAGGGGGTACTTAGATAAAATCAGTATAGCACAATAAAAGTTAAGTTAACAAGCTATAGTTTAAAAAGCCGTCCTAAAAGGACGGGGCTTTAACCCAAAATTTCGGTAAACAATCTTGCTGCGTCCGGTGGCGTAGCGGCTGAATTTAATGGCGGCCTCGACGGTTTCTGTGCCGGAATTGGCAAAGAAAACTCGTTCTAATCCTGTCGGTGCGATCGCTGCTAACCGTTCGGCCAGCAATCCCGCTAGGATGGAAGCATCCAATTGGACTAAATTGGGCAGTTCTGCCGTCAATACTTCCTGTAAAGCTTGCACTATCTTGGGGTGATTGCGTCCGAGGGCGAAAACACCAAAACCACTCAGTAAATCCAGATACTTTTCCCCGTGATTGTCGAACAAGTATGGACCTTGGGCTTTAATGTAGTGGCGATCGTAACCGATCGTTTTCAGTACCCGAACCATCTGGGGATTTAGATATTGTTCGTGGAGGGTAAAGTTTTCTTCTAGTCTTTGTTCTATGAGTTCTAAAATGCTCATAAATTCCTGATTTGATTACTGAAAAACTAATTGTTAAACAACCCAAACCCGATTATGTTGATAGCACATTATCATGATCTTGGGTTATTTAATATCATAAATTATTTAAATATATTTTGTCAAGTATTTAAGAAATTATCTAGGATAATTAAACTCATTAACTCTTGTTGGCTAAAGGTTACAGCGACTTTTAGATAATTTATTAGTCAGTTTTTATATGGTAGAGGCGCATCGCGTGCGCCCAAAATGTAATATCAGTAAACAGTGAACTGATAACTGATAACTGATAACTGATAACTGATAACTGATAACTGATAACTGATAACTGATAACTGATACAAGGCTGATAGCTATAAAAAAAAACCGACCGACAAGAGAGAATTCCCGTCAGTCAGTCGGTGATGATAGGCCGAATTTTACTCAGCTTTATTTCTTAGCGGGGGCAGCCTTAACGAGTTCCAATTCACGTTCAGCGAAGTTATTGGTATTCAGTCCACTGGCGCTACCGCTAAAACCGTGGTAGTTAACAGTGTCAAAACGGACGATAACGGGATAGAGGATACCACTTTTATCAACACTGGCTACGGTTCCCACATCATTGTACCAGTAAGACTCTTTACGTTTGATTCTAACTTTGGCTCCGCGTTCGATTCCAGGCATAGCTGTTGTTTTTTTTAAGGGTTTAGTTAACAGGTTACAATCAGAGCGAGTTTGCCGAAAGGGTTTTTACTTTAAGTTTTATTGCAAATCTTGCCACTCTGTTTGGACAAAATGCCCCGAACGTCCCCATAGGTCTGGCTTTGGTGCAATGTTAACGATTGTTAAGTTAAAAGGAATGGCCGTAGTCAGGTATTTTTGGGCCGACATTCCCACATCTGGCCCGATTTGAAAAGCGGCGGCGGTGGCTAAACCTAAGCCTAATAACTGAGAAATCGGACCTCTGGGTAAGAGAAGATGAGTTCCTAAGACTAAGCCGGCGGTTAAGGCTAAAGTTACCGATAAATTGGTGCCACAACGCGGATGTAATGCCAATTGCCCCTCGCCATTTTTGAGACGATGGAGCGCCTGTTTGGCCGCAATTTGCAGTTCATTTGTATTAACCTGCCCGTAGAGATAAAAACCCCTATCGGTGGAGAGTCCTCCTAGGGCTTCGTTATCCGCTTGGGAATGGTCAAAAGGCGATTGACGACGGGCAGCCATTTCGCTTAATACCCAGACGGTGGCGTGTTCCAAGGCGTGAACCTGTCGCAGGGTCAGAAATTCTTTGAACCCGGGGATAAAGCCGATTTGTGCCAGTAGATCGCTGTCTTGCTGGGGCGAGGGGTTAAACCAGTCGAAAGAGGGGTTAGAAGGGCTACTAGGGGTCATAAAGTTGCGGTAGGGGGAGTTTTTTCTAGAAAGATGAGGGTGCTATAGAGTTGAAAGGCGGTGTCCCAGTAGGTGTCTTCAATGCGTAATAAGTCCAAATGGGGATTGACCATGGGCAGTAATTCGTAAAAATCGGCGGTGGTTTCGGCAAAAGCTGGAAAATCTGACCACAGGGGAACTGCTGCTAGTTGTTGTTTTAGGTAAGAAGCGAAATGATTCCAGTTATCTCGATTGCTGGTCTGTCTTTCCCGACTTTGTTGGTGGTCGGAAAAAGTAATCCCCGCTTGAAAGTGGTAATGGCGATCGCAAATACGGATAATTAAATCCTGTTTTTTCAAATGTAGATCAATAATCTGGGCATAATCAAGAATACTAATTTTTCTCACTTGATGGCGGCGCGCATCCATATCGACACATTCCCCAAAAATCGGCAAGATTCCCTCTACCACGGCGGTAACTTCTGACCAATCAAAAGTTATACTTGCGGTTAGGTCGTGGGAAGATTGATAGACTAGGGTGGCTTCTGGTTGGATAGCCCGGAAATATCGAGCTAAATAGACCCTAGGCTGGTTAATCGCTTTAATTGGCTGGCAAAAACAGGGAATTCCTTCTTTTCGCAAGTCGTGAACATATATTGCTAATTCTGCCATTGCCCCGACTCGATACAAGCGCCACGAACGACTAGGGATGTGTAAGCGGGCGCTATAGGCATCTATTTTAAATATTTGGGCAAATTTTAGAGCTAAGGGCTGTTTTTCTGCGTTAGCCACCGGTTCAAGAATTAAAAGCCCCATTTCTCGATTACTAGGGTTGGTTTTGGCTTTTTCGAGGGCAGCCTGTCGCTGTTGTTGTTGCTGTTCAACTTCCACCTGTTCAATTGCTTCTAAGCGGGCGATTCCTTGACGAATTTGGGCGATAAGTTGAGGATTAGCGGTTAATAGCAACATTTTTCGGTATTCTTGCCCTGCTAGGGCGATTTCTCCCGTGATTTCGTTTAAACGCGCTTGGTAGAATTTCAGCCAAGGGTTATCGTTTTCTCGGGTCTGGAAGTCGTTGACAAGACGGGTGGCAGTTTGATAGTCTTGACGATCGATCGCTTCAGCAATTTCTTTGAACATAGAAACTCCGGTCGATTAGCTGTCTAAATAGGCGTTAATGATAGCGAGAGCCACTAAGGGAGCGGTAATTGTTCTCAAAATCCGTTTTCCCAGTGATACAGGTAGAAAATCAGCAGCGATCGCTTGTTCTATTTCTGCCTCCGTCCATCCCCCTTCCGGTCCGATGGCAATGGTTATCTCGGTTGATGTTTGCAATTGAGAAAGTAGCGGGTCCACTGTTCTACGGGTAACACCAATATAACAAGTTGTCCCTGGGTTAGCTCCCCGGTTAAGGATGGCTAAAAATGGTTGTGGTTCTTCGATAATGGGAATAATCTGTCTTTCTGATTGTTCTACAGCTTCCCGGGCAATTTTTCGCCAACGGTCAATTTTTTGAGGACTAGGATTAACTAAACTGCGTTCTGTCAGCAGGGGAATAATCCGATAAACTCCTAATTCGGTGGCAGCGCGAACGATATCATCAAAGCCATTTTTGGGAATTGCTACCATTAAATTCACTTGTACTGGTAGTTCGGTAGTTTCGTTTATCGCTTCTAAAAGATAGGCCGAATTATCGATTATTTCTGCTAACCAAGCTTGTCCTTGTCCATTTAGGGCAATAAAACGGTCATGGGATTTTAAACGAACAACTTTTTTAAGATAATGACTTTGTTCGGGTGTTAAGGCAATTAACCCGTTTTCTAGGGTATTAAAATCGAGAAGAAGACGATAATACAAGGCGGTTTATTCTATATTGCTATTGTGTTCAGAATCACTGTCAGCTATCTATTTTAGCTTTTATGGTGTTTTTGTATAAGGTTGAGAGTAGATCAGCTTATAGCAGTTATCTTAATGGTGAAGTACGAAGTTTTCCTTTTGGGTAGTCAGTCGTCAATCCCAAATTAGGTTATACTTCATGTTTATGACAAAGGCTATAACTTACTATGGCCTTACCTACTCAGATATGTTATAAAATTTATCCTCATCAAGGTATATCTTGCCAAATAAGAATTAAGACTTGACAATCTCCACTCCCTAACCCCTAACCCCCAGAAAATCCATGGACATAACTGCTAAAATTAAAGAACTAGCCCAAAAATATGAGATACCTCCCCAACTGCTCAAGGAAGCCATGGCTTTAGAAGTAGAAAAAATTACTCTAAAAAATCGGCAGCTATCACCTAAAATTGTCAAACTTATCGAAAAATATACCGACTCCTCACAATCATAAATTTTATAGATCTCTTGCATAATTT
The DNA here is from genome assembly GCF_020247025.1 of Microcystis sp. M109S1. Taxonomy (NCBI): domain Bacteria; kingdom Bacillati; phylum Cyanobacteriota; class Cyanophyceae; order Chroococcales; family Microcystaceae; genus Microcystis; species Microcystis sp. M109S1. Next base: position 4,721 of record NZ_JADBRW010000059.1, on the reverse strand, counting down.
ATTTTTTGGAAGTAGGGAGGCACAATTATTTTTAGTATGGGTTAGCGGTAGCGTAACATAAGCGGAAGTTGGGTTTCATGCTTCAACCCAAACTACATTCATCTTATATTTAATTCCACCCACCCACTTAGTTTAAAAACGACAAAAATAAAGATTAAGTTGCATAAAATCTATAAATAAACCATTTAATTGATTATTATTCATTCTTAATTCTCCTGATTACTGACTACTGGCTACTGACTCCTAACCAACCACAAAATTTTTGATTTTTACAAGAGTTCTTATGACTTTGAGACTGAAACAAATTCGCTTAACTAATTGGAAATGTTACCCTAGTCAAAATATTACTTTTAACCTGCATCCCGACAGAAAAATTCAGATTATCTTCGGTAATAATGGCCACGGTAAAACTTCTTTGATGACAGGGATTTTATGGTGTCTCTATGGGGTAGATATTCTATCTAAGGAGACCCTGAAAACCTATTTTTATCGAGGTAAGGGAGATTCTTCACCGACAATAGAAATGCGGGTAGAATTAAATTTTACTAAAAACGAGAAAAATTACTTTATCAGTCGCCAAGCGAAATTAAAATTTAATGGTAGCAGTTCCTATCCTAGCGTAGAGGAAGCATTATTTTATGAAGATGGAACCATGAGAAGTAACTCCAGGGAATATATCGAAGCATTGCTTCCTAAATCTATTCGAGATTTTTTCTGTTTTGATGGCTCAAAAATCGAACAATATACCCAGATTACTCAAACTAAAGAAGCAAAAGAAGCAATTGAAAAAGTTTTAGGTATCCCGGAATTAAGAAATCTGCGTGATGATACAGAAAAAGCCTTGCAAGAATTAGAAAACCGTTTAAATAAAGCCAAGGGAACCAGTCAAACCTTTAGAGATAAGCTGCAAGAATTACGAGAATTAGAAGAAGACATTGATCTTAAAAAAGGTCAGCTTAAAAATGCCAAAGATAGCGAAAAAGATGCTATAATTATCTACCAAGACGCTCAAGAAAAAGCCGCTCAGATTGAAAGTTTACGAGAAAAATTAGAGGAAATTCATAACTTAGAGAAAAAGCGTATCGGTTTACAAACTCAGTTAGATAACCAGCAAAAGTCTATCGATTCTTGGTTAAAAAAAGCTTCGATACCTTTGCTGATTAACTTTGTACAGGAAATGGTCGATGATTTGCAAGTTACTAGCTTAAAAAGCACTTATAAAACTAATTCTACAGTAATTTTAAAAGCAATACTTGACGATGAAAGCTGTCTATGTGGTCGTTGTTTAGATAAAAATTCTCGGAACTTTATCCTTCAACAAATTGCCGAACTAGAGTCCTTAGAAGTGGACAACGCTACCAGAATAGAAAAAGACCAAATTAGAATTGATTTACAGGGAATTATGCGAGATAATGCTAAATTTAGCAATTATAGTCAATTACTTTTACAAAGAGATCGTTTAGAAGAAAAAACCGAAGAAATTAATCAACATATTAGACAGCTAAAACAGGAAACCACGGGAATAGATCAAGACTCGGTGAGGGAGATTTGGCGAAAAGTTGGCGAATCGGAACGAAAAGTCAAGGAGATTGAAGAAAGGATCGAACGCTTGCAAAAGGAAATCGAAATCAAAGAAAAGCAATTAGAAAATTTACGCAAAGAAGTGGAAATTTTAGCTAGTGAAAATCAGACAACATTGATGTTATCTAATCAGGTTAAAATGGCCAGAGGTTTAAAAAATGCCACTAACGAATTAATCGAATGGCATATCGATAATTCCCAAAAAATGATTAATCAAGCAACCAGCGATCGCTATTTACAAGTAACCAACAAACCGGAGGAATATAGAGGAGTAGAAATCACTCCCGAATACACTTTAGGAATCCGTACCATCACAGGAAAATTATTACATCCCGATGTCTTAAGTGCGGGAGAAAAGGAAGCTTTAGCTTTTGCTTTTATCACCGGTTTAAATCAAATAACCGATACTTGTGTTCCCCTAATTATGGATACACCTTTCGGCCATTTAGACGAAGAACATCAAAAAAATATTATTAACTCTCTCCCTAATTTAAACTCCCAAGTAATTATTTTAGCCACCGATCGCGACTTGAATGAAAATCTGTTAAATCTCTTACGTCCCCACACTGCCGATATTTTAAAAATTAACCGTTTAGCTGCCGATGAAGATGCTTCCACGATTGAAGTAATGGAGGGTTACTAATGCAGAGAATCGATCCCAGTTTGAAGATTTATGCCTCGGAAACTTCCAGAAATTATCTACAGGTACTAAAAGATAATAAAACTTTTGAGCGCATGGTAGATGCTTATTTATTCGCCGCTGCTTTTGCCATTAAAGAAGACTTCAGTATCTACGGAATAACCTTAAATAATCGACAGGATTTAATTACTATTAGCCAAATCGATCCAGAAGTTATTTTAGCTTTAACCGCAGGAATTTATATTATCTGTAAAAAGAATTCCTATCCTCAACCCAGCGATGGCAAAGAAGTTTTAGATAAGATCTGTCAATACGCAGAAGTGGGATTAAGGGAATTAAAAGAACGCTGGCAAGGCAAAGTCAGCCATCAAATTCAAGCTGATATTGAAAGAATTATCAATAATCTCTGAAATTCTCGGCATCTAACTATCTTTTTTAGGGATAACGTCAAATTACATTCTTTCCACACTGCCAAAAAAGACGGGTTCCACGCGAATAGCAATGATACTAGCCGGACGTAAAACCATATATTCCCCTTGGATATTTCTGATCGGAACATTGATAAAATCCTGGGAATCGGCTTTCGGAACTAATTCGTTGCTGTACCACTTTTGAAATTCTTGGATAGTCAAAAAACGGACTTCCTCGCGATGTCCACTGCTTAAGAACAAATGTACGGCGTACTCGTCAGCTTTTCTACTCATTTTTTTAACTAATCAGATTGAATTTTTGTAATAAAGTTGCCATTAAAGGCGGAAAAGTGAGACGCAATTCGCTAAGATCCGAGAAAATTAATTTTTGGTAGCTTGGCAGGTCAAAAGCTAGTTTACCCTTTAATTCCGCTCGATTTTGATAGGTTAGCAGAATTTGTCCGCCCTGTTTACAAGCGATCGCATAACCTAATTCTACACCCACTAGGGGACTGGGCAGCAATTCCGTTTCCTTTTGGCTAATCGCCGTAGCATCGGCAATAAATAATAAACTTTTGCGAATTTTGCGTAATTGACTATCACTCAATCTGGTGACATTGCCCTCAGTTCGGGGCGTTTCTTCGATGGTTAAGGGCAAACGGGAGCGTTTATTGAGATTTTCGACGGTTTCGGTCAAAATTGTTTTTAAAGCGGTGCTAGAGTCCTTAAATTGGCTTTGGGAGCTAAAATAAATGACGGGATCCAACCAAGCGCTGAGGTCCTGTTTAGTAAAGTAAATTTCTTGGGAAATCAGGTCAATATTCGAGATGACGTAACCGCCACTACCTTCGAGGTAAAATTCCACCCTTTCCCCTTCTAGATAGCGTTGGAACCAGACAGAACCCTGTATCGTCAGACTATCATCGAGAAAATCGGCCCTTAAACCCGATTTTAAGAGACTATTGCGACTTAAGCGCAAGTCGTGGGGACGTTTGACAACCTCGCGGATAGGTTCGTATTTGTCCAGATACCAAGCTTTCAGGGCAATGATGGCCATAGGTGTGGCGATTAAAGACACTCACCCATTCTAGCAGTAAGCACCGATATCCTCTCCACATTCATCGGCTAGGTAAGAAAGAGCGCGAAATCTTAACATCATTAGGTTTTCGTAGAGGGGATTTAGCTTGCAAAGGGGCGGAATCTCTAGAATTGTCCGGCTAAATAGGGTAATTTTCCGCGCAAAGGGACATTGAGCCGGAATTAGACGACAAATCTGATGAGCTAGTGCAGGCGTATTAATCTCTAGGCGATCAATTCGTTGCCGCAGGGGTTGCCATAAATCCCATTTTGGTTGCGGTGACGGGTTTTTCCGATTGCCTTTCGACCAAGGGGCAATCCAATTAGACAAAATTATTTTATTTGTGGTATAATCTGATACATCAGCATTGGCCATGGCTTTACCTTCTATTGATTGACTCATAAGGTTCTATCTGAGATTACGAGAGGGCGAACAATCTTTCCCGAAAATCCTCTAGGACGTTCAGACATTTGACCGCTTTAACGATAACATCTCTGGGATAACAGATGTGGCTTATCGCACCAGCAGCCCAGATGCGGGAGTAGCATTCTAGCGATGACGAGACAGAATTATCTCGCCGAATGATAGGAGTGAACTAGACAGAATCTATTGAAAGCGAATAGGCAACAGAGGACAATAGATAACGTCACGAGTGAGTTTATCTAGATTAATCTCTAAGCTTCGTCCAAAGATATTGGCTCTGATTAGAGCTATTTCTAGGTTAGCAAAAACTCAGGTTTTTTCACGTCAGCATAGTACATTTTTTCTGGGTATAAAATAGCACCCGCTTTTGTCAAAGATACGCAATCCAACGGGTGGGGTGTGGGGTGTGGGGTGTAGGGTGTGGGAATTATGAATTTTTCAGTGAACAGTAAACAGTGAACTGATAACTGATAACTGATAACTGATAACTGATAACTGATAACTGATAACTGATAACTGATAACTGATAACTGATAACTGATAACTGATAACTGATAACTGATAACTGATAACTGATAACTGATAACTG
>NZ_JADBRW010000058.1:0-21306 GCF_020247025.1 Microcystis sp. M109S1 | reverse complement strand
GTCAGTCTGTAGAGCGACCATAAGACCAGAACAGAGTAAATCTGTTAAGGCAGGTGCGAAACCCCGCAAGGGAAAGAAGCAGAAACCTAAATCGTGAGGTTTGGGAATCACCGTCCGTTTTACGGCGGTGAGGATGTCAAACTTATCAATTCAAGGTGGTTACGAGGGGTTTTTCTTGCCAGTGTTCTGGCCATTGGATCGCGTCGGCACTGAAGGCGAGGGGATCATTGGGTAGGGGAGAATGGAAGGGTTCCTCTATTATTGCGAATTGGCCGTTATCGAAGGGAATTCCCGCTGCAGGGCGATCGAGGTAAAATCTCTCTCGGATTCCCTTCTCCGCTTGTTTTAACGCTCGGTGGTGACAGTAGGGGTTATTGCCCCGGCGATCAAAGAAAACATGAGCCGTCCAACTACAACCACCGCGGCAGAGTTCGGCGAACTCGCAGGTTTTACAGAATCCCCAAAGATGATCGGTTCCCTTCGGGGTTCCCGCGCCGAGGTTGAAGCGCAGTTCTTCGGCCTCTTCAATAATCTGGCGCAGGGAGCGATCGCGGATATTGCCCCCGGTATAGGCCGCGGTGGGAAGGGAGGGACAGCCTTTGATCGCTCCGTCGGCCTCGATACCCAGTGCCGCCAGTCCGGCACTACACCCCTGCCAGAATGTCCACGCGTCCCCTCCCCGCAATAAACGTTCGTAGGGGCCGTAATAGCCGATATTGTTACCCGGCTGTACGTCTACCCCCTCGCGTCGCGCTTGCTCGGTGACACGGGCGAGCATCGGGTATAGTTCTAGGAGTTCGTAGGGTTGGAGGAGAATTTCCGAATTATCGGCCGCGTTCCCCATCGGCACGGTTAACTGGATCTGCCACGCGAATACGCCCGCATCGCGGATTTTTTCGTAGATTCGGGGAAATTCGGGGGCAGAAAGACGATTTATCTGGGTATTGCAACCGAAGGGGATACCGGCTTGTTTTAGGTGGCCCATGGTGCGGAACGCCCATTGCCAAGAACCGGCTTTCCCCCGCAGGCGATCGTGGGTAGCCTCTAATCCGTCCACGGAGACGGAGACGACTTTGATCCCCGCGTCTTTCATCTTTTGGGCGGTGTCGAGGGTGATGCCGTAGCCGCCGGTAGTGACACCGCAGATCATGCCCGCGTCGGTGATCGCCCGGGCGATATCGAGCCAGTCGGGACGGAGGAAGGCTTCTCCCCCGATCAGGGTAACTTCTTTGATGCCCACTTCGGCCAGTTGACGGACGAGATCGAGGGCTTCTTCAGTGCTGAGTTCGTGGCTACGGGTGTGGCCGGCGCGGGAACCGCAATGTTGACAGGCGAGGTTACATTTCAGGGTGATTTCCCAGACGGCGTAACTGATGCGACGGTATTCGGTCATTGGAATTATCCTCGATTTAGGCGTAGTAAGTACGACCGCCACCGCCACCGCTGGTCGAGCCGTATACTTGTTGCATCCGTCCCCCGATGATCGCTTTCAAGTCTTCTTCGGTTAGGGTTTTGAGTTCGTCATCGGTGGCGATTTCGTCCAAAACCTTTAAACGAAAATCGGGATCGGTTGCTAGTTTTTCGGTAAAATTCGGGGTGCGATCGAAAGACATAATGGTTCTTCGTTACTTGGTATGGTTCGATAGGGAGGCATAAATTGACTAAATCCTTATCTGGCAAGAGACTTAATTGATTAGTTCGCTCTAGATTAAAAACAATTGACAAAAATCGCCAAATGCCTTTCTACATAAGGGTTACAGCCCTTATAACCCCCGTCCATTGCATAACACAAACCGAAGAACCGACATAATTAACTCCTTACAGGTTTAATACTCATTAGGACTGTGGATAATTGGCTCTTCTGGTTTCTGTGTGGAAACGAGGTCTATACTGATACTTTCTTCCGCAAAATAGCCCTAAAAGTCCTGCCCGATAAGCATTTCACGATTCCATAAGCAAAAATTATCACACAAAGTCGAGAAGATACGATAATTCCAGCGGTTATCGGAAATTTGGGTTGAGTTGGCAGAAATGGAATGGATATTTTTCCGGAGATAAAAGGAGGTTTAAATCCCTAAAAACCTCCTTTTATTTGATGTTTTATTAGTCAATCGCATCACGAATCCATTCTTGAATAGGGGTATTTTCGTTAAGCCATTGGCCAATACTCCATCCTGCTCTCCAAGCGAATAACAGAGGTGACACAGGAGGGGAGCATCTCACCTTTGTAACCCCTAAATCAGGTTTTTATGTCAAGCTATTTTGAAAGCCTTGCTAGAAACCAGTTTTATGGATAAGTATAATTACTCACTTGCATAAATGAGATGCTCCCACACAGGAGGGACGACGCCGTATATTTGGTGTATGTTCAGCCCTCCCCCGACGATCGCTTTTAAGTCTTCTTCCGTTAAGTCTTTGAGTTCGTCATCGTTAGCGATTTCGTCCAAAACCTTTAAACGAAAATCGGGATCGGTTGCTAGTTTTTCGGTAAAATTCGGGGTGCGATCGAAAGACATAGTTAGCTCCTTAGAAGTTTAATACTCGATAAAATTTATGAGTCGGTTGGAATTAGAAATCTACGAAAGGCTCTGATCTGCCGGTAATCCGTACATCGGTCGAACGATTCCGTCACCTGGAATAGGCCATTTAGGCTTGCGGTTGGGTGGCAGACCGTACATCGGACGAAATCGAACACCGCCGATAAATCCACCTGCGACCGCCGCTAAATCTTCCTCGCTTAAATCTTTAATTTCTTCATCGGGGCGATCGGACTCTAGAAGTCGTGCGGTGTATTCCTCGAATTCCTGTGGTGTGAAATCGAACCCCGCAGCTTTGACGATCTCGCTGCATTCTTCTTTGCTATTCACCGATTGGATTCGGGAACGGAAGGATTCATCGGAGGCGACTTTTTGATAAAAAGCGTGAACTTGTTCGAGAGCCATAAGTTAACTCCTGTTAGAATTTGAGAGTGATGGGAGGATACGGTTGGTAGATAAGCTGTTCAGCATTTAAATTGCTTGTGGAGATGAGGCACTCTTGCAAGAGGCAATACCCCCCAACTCCCGCGACGGGGGAGATTCAGCTAATCTAACGATAGGCGGTTATAGCGGTTTTCACAGAAGTGATTCCCGATTGAAACGCTGAAACGCCTATCTATCAAGGGATTTACTATACCTTATTAGACTGAAAACCGCTATAAAATGGGTCCTTGCTTAATATTCGGGAGTGATGCGAGGATCGGTGGGCGGATAATTCCGATAGTGATGGGTGGACAAATTATTTTTCCCAGTATTGTTGGTGGTTTTAGCAGTGCTTGTGCAAAACCGCCTTGAATGTTTCGAGTCTCGATCGCGCGATTGATCGCAGTTTCAAGAGATTCTTGAAAAGAGTTCACCTGTAGATCGGAAATATGAATTTTAGCCATGGTAATTAGACTCCTATTTAATAGGGTTAAGATTCGGGTTCGGCAACCTTCACGAAAGTTTCGGAAGGATTATAGTTGTCAGTGACAACCTGCGGACAGCGCAGACAAGCCGCTTTTCCTTCCTGTAACCACCAGCGACAGTTTTGCCGGATTCGACAGGGGGGAAGGATATCGGTTACTTCTGCGAGTCCCTGTGCCACCCTGCGCGCGAGGCGACAATCTTGCCCATCGAAATGAACGCATTCTTTTTCCGCGCAGGACGCGGCGAAGCGGAAGACTTCGGTGGGGGTGACGGGTTGAGCGAGTGCGAGAATTTCTGGGGTGACGGGTTGGATTTCTGGGAGATAGGCGACGCGGGGTTCCTCGACGGTTCCCGCCGCGATCCCGAAAATTACGCTATCTGGGGAATTTTCTCGTGCGCTGGGACATAAAGTGCGATCGGATTTCATGGTTAAAACTCCATCGGGCATATCCATCCGCAAGTTTTGATCCCGCCAATAACTTTACGCGCGTCGAGGGAACGTTCGATAGCGGCTTGAATTAATGGCGAACTTTCCATCTCAAGAGAAATCAGTGAGTTTTGTTGGCGATCGAGTTTCAGGTTGGAGATAAAAATTTTAGACATTGTAGCTTTCCCTATAGATTAATAGTCATTTCAGATAAGTCTGATACAATCTAGACCGTTTGAATCCTTATGAACTCTGGCATTGATATTCTCAATCTTAATTGAAATGACTATAGTATCGAAAATCAAACTCGTTAGAACTGTTCGGCTTTCGGCGCATATTTTAGGGACTGAAAGCCTTGCCTAGCCTACCTTGTACTAAAACCAAGTCCCATCTGCTTGACATTTGTAAATCTTACCATCGTCCTGTTTGACTGCGGAACCTTGGGAATAGGTCTTACTCGCATAGGTGCATGATGCGGCTCCACCTCTTACAGCTTTTTGTTCATCTTCAGACAGATCGACTAAAGACTCGTCTAAAATTAAAATGTTGGTCATTGGGATTATTCTCCTATTTTATAAACTTTCTAGAGAATTAGTTAATCAACTAATTTAATCTACATTTTAGGCCTATAAAAAATATAAATCAACCTCTCAATTCACCTTACTTGAACATAAATAAGCTAATTTGGTTAGGATTTTACTCCTAGTCTAGCGCATCAAAAAATTATCGATACTGAAAAAGCCTTGATTTTCGTTATCACAAATTAAATATAAATAAGTTATTTATGTTCAAAAATATTCAAGTTTATATCATTGTGTACAAAAAACAAAATAAATGACTTATTTATAGCAGTTTTCATCAGAATGAGGCATGGGCAAGGGGCTTAAACCCTTTGTTGGCAAAACTTGTCGATACCTCAGTAACGTGAAAAGCGCTATAAGTAAAATAATCCGTAGGTTGGGTTAAACGAAGTGCAACCCAACACATAAGTGGGTGAGTGGAATTAAATATAAGATGAACGTAGGTGGGCTTGAAGCATGAAACCCAACGCCCGCATGGGTTACGCTACCGCTAACCCATCTTACAAGTAATTGTGCCTCCCTACTTAACATGAAGAACAATAGGGGGATGATGTTGGGTTTCCGTTGTCAACCCAACCTACAAAATAGGCGATCGCACTAGGCTAAAGTGGACGAACACTTCCGTACGGTTGTTTATCTTGATGCTTACTACGATTACCACCAAAGATAGCTTTAATATCCTCTTCAGTCAGGGATTTTAGTTCTTCATCGTTGGCGATTTCCCTTAAAATCCAAGAACAATCTTGGTAATTATTGGCCAGATTAGAACTTTCACATTTCCCTAGTTCACAAGACATAACCAAACTCCTATTTTGCGAAAAATTCAAAAATCAATCAGGACAAAGACACGGAGCCATATTTGGGTCTTATAGATGCTTTCGCTAAAAACCCTCCTAGAATCGAAGCCAGTTCACGCTCGTTTAAATCTTGAACTTTATCTTTTAAGCATTCTGCTTCTAAAAGTTGACAAGTGTAAGTTTCAAATTCCCGCTCTGTAAATTCATAATCTGATTCTTTAGCGAGCTTGGAAAACTCCTCACAGTTTTTTAGATTTTGAAACCGAGAACGAAAATCTTCATCGGTAGCGATTCTTTGATAAAAAGCTTTGGTTTGTTCAACGGACATGATAGACTCCTAATTTTTTTGTAGATTGACTTTGTGCTATCTAAACAACTGGCTCCGCAACTTCAGCCATGATTTCAGAGGGATTATAGTCATCCGTAACGACTTGTGGACATCGAAAACAAGCGGCCTTTCCCTCTTGTAACCACCAGCGACAGCTTTGGCGTATACGGCAGGGAGGAAGAGTAAAAGTATTTAGCTGGAGACTAAGCTTGTATCACCTGTCTGCTTTAAGATTAAACGCTATCCAAATAGATTGCAACCCCTCGCAAAGGTTGTTTTGGAACATAAAAAAGCTAATTAAGTTTAATTTGGGGAAAAGAAATTAATTGAAAAACGAATTATTCTTCCAGCAGACTTTATACTAAACCCTTGTATTGACGCATGATACGTCGAACATAAATAATTGATTTATGTTCAAAATTCATAAAAAACCTAAAGTCACTGGTATGACTTTGGTAAAATAATCCGTAGGTTGGGTTAAACGAAGTGCAACCCAACACATAACATGAAGAATAATAGGGGGATGATGTTGGGTTTCCGTTGTCAACCCCACCTACAAAATAGGCGATCGCCTTGAGTTAAATTTGAGAGAGTTCGCGTTCACCCGCTAATTTCAGTTCAGAAGCGGCTTCAGGAATATAGGAAGTTTTCGTTTTAGAGACCATACCTCCCTGTTGTTCCCGCAATTGTTCTAGACGCATGGTACTCCAATCGGTCAGCATCGAGTTACCTAGCCGGGGGGCTAATTTGTTAATTTTCTCGACGGCGGAGATCCCCAATTCATCCATCTGTAGGGAAGCTAGATAGCAATCACAGGCGATGTCTATCTCTCCTAATCGTTCGTGACATTGCCCGGCCATAAACCAAGCGATCGCCATTCCAGGCGGGCCGAGTCTAGTGGCAGAACGATAGATTTTCGCCGCTTCTTCAAATTTATTTTGTTTTAGTAAAATTTCCCCCAGTTTCAGGCGATAACGAGAGTAAAGAGGTTCCATCGCCACCATTTTCTTCGCTCTCTCTTCGGCGAGATCGATATCGCCTAACCAGAGAGCTTCTTTTGTTCGGCTCTCGAAAACCGTTATTAGATTGTCGTAGGCGGAAAGTCGTTCGCTCTCGTTTTTACACTCGCGAGTTAGTTCTTCCGCTAGGGATTGACAGAGATCCATTTCACGGACAACCGTTTCTCGCTCACCCCGCAGAAGTGGAGCGAAAACAGCCGCACGCTGGAAAGCACTGGTTAAATGTTTAAAATCGAAACGATCGAGGGAAGGTTCGAAGTGAGAGAGTGCCTCCTTCGCTACTTCTCGCCAATAGGCGACTGCGGCTATATCTCGAAAGGCAGTAGCCTGCAAAACGATTAATTCTACGGCCGCCCCGAAAACCACCAGGCTTTCTTTAGAAGCGTATTGAACGATTCGTTGAAAATCTTCGAGATTTTCTGATGTACCGACACTTTCTTGACAGAGGATTTTAGACATCGCCAGGCTGTAAGCTAATCTAGCGATCGTGGAATCTCTCCCAATGTTTTCATCGGTAATTGCGGGAATATAGCGAATAATCGCTTCATGAAAGCATAAACTCGATAATAAATTAATTGTTTTCAGTTGAGTAGCGGGTGAAAGCTCACGATAATGCTCTAAATGCTCGCAAAGAACTCTCCAACGTTCGGTTCTCAACTCATCGGGGAGGGCGAGAGGATCGTTAATTGGGTATTGAAAAAGACCGGTCTCTCGAATCAATTGCTCTCGAAAAGAAGCGGGGTGAACGAGAGCAACCGGGGTAACAGATGATGTATCGACACCTCGTACTTCGGAGACAAGATTTCGATAACTATAGTCAATTCCCTGAATATGCCAAGCGCCAGATTGATAGGGACTAAGATCGAAATAAGGACGATGGCTCCAAGGGATCGGAAAATGGTTTAAAGACAACATAATACATACTCTCAATAATGCAATTTGTACCCGTTAGTATTTTCACGATAGCTAACATCTATATAAAATCCCGAAGACTTCGGGATTTTATAAATTAGTAGCTGATTTGACTTGGGTGCATCTCAATATTGCAGAAATCCCCACTGCCGAGTAATTATCAGCGACTCTTAAATTAATACAAACATCTGAACAATTGCGTGTGAGCATCTCATTAAAAAGCTAATGCCCTCCAGCGTTCGGGGGAGTTCTACCCCCCAACCCCCCGTTGGGGGGTAGAACCCCCAACGGCTTGGATTGAGTAATAAGCTAAACGGCTTTTACTTCGGATCACCGATATAGACTCCAAAAGGGTTATAGCTATTGGATCATGCAGGTTAAGCGCCGTTTAGCTTAGAATCGCAAATAATGCCCAATCCTACTTGACAGTAAGTATCTGGGTAAAATTATTTACCCATAGCGATCTTTGTCTAGTAAGGCTTACCGTCGGACTGGCCATTTGGAACCAGCACCGCCCGCAACTTGACGTAAAGTTTTAAAAGCGGTGATGCTTTCTGGACTGTCGTTAGCGGCATCGGTGCGAAGCTCGATAATTTCGTCAGTCACCGTGTTTTTGATCTCGTTAATTTTGATGTTAGCCATGAGATGTATTCTCCAAATGTTCGCTAAATGAATGAATCAAATTATTGATTCAAGAAAACAATAACAATTTTTTTAAACCAGATCAACTATCAAAATCGAACAAAAAAAACATAATTGAGTTATTTATGTTCTTTTTGAAAGACTATTTTTTGCAAAAACATCATCAAAACCGATTAAACAACGGGCTTCCAAGCTATTTAAAGAAACAAAAATAAGTAATTTATGTACAAAAAACTCTGAACCTGTCTTGTTGGAAGCAAAGAGAACCAACCAAGCTAACTTAATTGAGTTATTTAGGGTTTGCTGAAAAAGTTTGTTGGTGGGGTTAGGAGTCAGGATTCAGTAGCCAGTCGTCGGTCGTTTCAGGCTTTGTTGCCCTCCTTTTTTGTACCAGCTTATGTACTACAAAAAGGATAATGCCAAGTTTTTGAAGGTCACAATCCTATTTTCGCAGCATGAACATCGGATTTTAACAGGTCAAAAGCCTTATTGTAAAAGGGTTTTACCATTATTCAGCAAGCACTATTTATTTTTTTTATTAACTGGGAATTCTGTTAATGAATAGATTCAGGAATTTTTAAAAGTGTATGTATTAAAAATCGCTTTGTTGGTTTTTATGCTAAATAAGCTCACTCAAGAATAATCGGATTATTGGTATTTTATTAATCCATATTGTATTAATTTTATAGTAAAATAATCCGTAGGTTGGGTTAAACGAAGTGCAACCCAACACATAACATGAAGAATAATAGGGGGATGATGTTGGGTTTCCGTTGTCAACCCCACCTACAAAATAGGCGATCGGACTTATGTAAAACCTCCGCAGTGACCGACTCGCTTAGATAATACTCCCCGCAATTCTGACAGATATCCGCAGGGACTTGTTTTAAAATCATGATATAATTATCCCTCTCTAAAGTAACGGTAACAAAACTCGATCGAGTCGTACCATATTTACAGATCACACATTCCATAACTCTTATCTTCACTTGCTACGTTTGCGGGGTGAGTATTACCCACCCCGTCCACAATTAATTACTTAACTCGTATTTTATTTCCTGAATCTTCTCCTTTACCCAACCGTTAAACAACTCGGCACGGATTTGCAAAGCCAACTCCTCGGTTAATTTTGGCTTAAGGATTTCCTCGACGAAAATCAGGTGAAAACCTCGATCGCCTTGCAACGGTTTCAACAATTGAGAAGAATCCGATGCGAAAATTGCGGCCGAAAGATTCGGTCGTAAATCCTTACGGTAAACAGTACCGCGATAACCTCCCTTGCGTCGTAATTCCACATCCTCGATATAGCGATGCGCTACTTCCTGAAAGCTGATTTCCTCCTCCTGAATCGATTCATACAACTCCTCCGCCATCGCCTGATCTGCTAACACTACCTCATAGATCACCGCGCCGGTATAATCTAGCTGGTGTTCCACAAAATAGGATTCAATTTTGTCTGCGAAAAGATGTTCGGCTAATTTACCCGATAGTAAACTGAATTGAACTATCGCCTCGAAATCGTCTAGGGATAAGCCCTGTTTTTGCAACCAATTCCATGTATCTTTGGCGTTATGTAATTCATTGGCGAGACGGAATTGATCGGCCGCCTGTTGTAACTCGGCAGTCGTGTTTTTAATCCCCGCTTCCGTCGCGGTTTCGGTGATGATTTTCCGAGCGATAATTCCCTCGGCCATTTCGGGAAGTTTCCCCGATAGCTTAAGCTGTTGGATAAGGTCTTGATTCGTGATGGTGATACTATGGGACATAATGACTCCTGAAACAGTTATGGGAAATTAATTTCCTAGTTGAGATAGGCAAGAGGGTTAGGGAGGGGTGTAAGTAATTTGGCTTCGATACCTAAAAAAACTACAGTTTTAACCCGTCTTTTTGCAGATCCTTAAAGGGATCGAGGATGTAATCGATCACCCGACGCTGACGGACGATCGCCTCTGCGGTAGCCGTATCCCCCGGATTGAGGGGAATACATTGATTTCCCTTTTGAATACAGGAGCGATCGAGTTGAATTTCTAGCTCGAAAACGTTAATTTTTCCGGTCGCCGTTTCCTTTTCGATCGCCGTCGGTGATTTCTTGGTGATCTTGCCGCCGATAACCCCGTAATCCTGAAAAGGATAGGCATCGAACTTGACTTTTACCGGCATACCGGCGCGGAGAAATTGACTTTGATCTGTGGGCATTTCTGCCTTGAGAATAAACCGCGATCCTTTCGGTGCTATCTCCGCGATCCGCGTTCCTGACTGCACCACCGCACCTGCGCGTTTAATCGGTAATGAAAAGATCGTGCCGTCGGTATTCGCCTTTAAAACCCTCTGACTTAGTTGGATTTGGAGCGCTTGCCGTTGGCTGTCGCTTTGGGCGATTTCCGATGCCAGTGTTGCGATCTCCGTTTCTAGATTTTTAATCTGCTCCTGTATCCTTAAGAGTGCCAACTCGTTGGAATGGCGGAGACTTTGATAACCCCGCTGCCGCTCCTGTAATTGCAGACGCGCTTGGGCGATATCCGCGCTCGTTTGTTGACTGGTCTGACGGTAGGTGCTTTCTAATTCCGCTAGTTTATGTTGATTTTCTTTCACCTCCGCTTTTCCCCGCTCGTAGAGTTGTTGGCGCTCTTTGGCGTTGTCCTCGCGCTCGATGAATTGCACCTCCGATATCGCGCCATCCTCCCACGCTTTTCGGTAGCGATCGACTTCTTTTAAAGCCGTTTGATAACGACTTTTTAGAATCGGATAATCGGTTTGACTGCGATCGAGGGCGGTTTTCGCTTGATTTATCCGTGCCTGTTGTTCTTCTAGGGATATTTTGGCTTTCTGGACTAACGCGCTGACATTTTCCCTTGCTTGCTCGATCGAGGCTTCTTTTTCCGCCTCTGCAGCGCGATTCTGTTGGCGTTGAGTCGCTAGGGAAACCTCTAACTGACTTTTCATCACTTTCTGTTGGGAAAGACGGCTTTTTTGTCCTTCTATTTTCTCCTCGATTTGTTGTATTTCCTGGCCGATTAATGAGGAATCTAGGGTTAAAATCGGTTGTCCTGCTTTCACCTCTTGGCCTTCACGGACATAGATTTTTTCCACTTCTCCTGCGGTGATTGCATCGAGTTTGACTGCTTCCCCTTGGGGTTCCAGTTTTCCTGGTCCGACACCGGTTTCATCGACTTTTGAGAATATCGCCCAGGGGAGAATGATCGAGACGAAAATAATCAGAAAATAGAGTAAACCCCGCGTCCAGGGTAGGGGTAAAGTATCGATCAATTCCTTGGTCTGGAAAGACCAGTTATCGCGCTCTCTGTCTAGATTGGTTGTCATAGTTATTCACTCAATTGATTAGAGTTCAAATTACGGTAAATACCGGGACGGGACATTAATTCTTTGTGGGTTCCTTGATCGACTAATATCCCTCGATCGAGGACGAGAATCATATCTGCGTTCCGTACTGTAGAAAGACGGTGAGCAATAATCACCATTGTGCGATTCTGCCGAATTTTCTGGAGATTATTTTGTATGATCTGCTCTGATTCTGTATCGAGGTGGGAAGTGGCTTCATCGAGGATTAAAAGCCGCGGTTCTCCCATCAACGATCGAGCGATGGCGATCCGTTGTCTCTGTCCCCCGGAAAGTAGCCCTCCACCCTCGCCGATTTGAGTTTCATAACCCATTGGAAGCGATTGGATAAAGTCATGAATTCCCGCTAATTTTGCCGCCTCGATAACCGATTCTAGGGGGCGATCGGGATGTCCTAAACTGATATTTTCCCGAATCGTAGAACCGAACAAAAATGTATCTTGATCGACGACTCCCACCTGTTGCCGTAGGGAACTGAGGGCGATTGTACTCAGATCGTAACCGTCGATCGAGATTTTCCCGTCGGTGGGAGGATAGAGGCCGATCAGTAATTTCGAGATCGTGGTTTTTCCCGAACCGCTCCGACCGACGAGGGCAACGGTTTGACCGGGTAAAATCTCAAAACTCAGGTTTTCTAAAATATTGCGATCGCTGTCAGTATGATAGCGAAAGGTGACATTTTCAAAGCGAATATGTCCCTGTAATTCTGGGAGAAACTGACGGGAAAGTTCCTCTAAATTCTCCTCCGGCTTTGCGTCTAGTACATCGTTAATGCGCTCGACGGCGATATTGACTTCTTGAAATTGCGTCCAGAGAACGGTTAAGCGTTGAAAAGGCGCGATGATCTGGGCAAAAAGCATATTAAAGGCGATTAATTGTCCGATCGATAATTGATTTTGAATTACCAGATAGGCACCGAAACAGAGTAACCCCGTTGTCGCGAAAGATTCGATCAGATTACTGACGATTTGGAGATTATTGCCGATAATCTGCCCGGAGAAATTTTTCTTGACCTCCACCGAGAAAAGGTCTTCCCAGTGCCAACGGGTCGATCGCTCTGTCGCGGTAGATTTGACGGTACGAATACCGGTTAAAATCTCGATCAGGTAACTGCTTTCTTTAGCGATCGCCTGAAAAATATCCCGGGATATTCGCTGGAGAAAAGGGGTAGAAATTAACGCCAGCAGAAAGAACGGTGGCACGATCGCTAAACTGATTAGGGCTAATTGCCAGCTATAGCGAAGCATCACCGCCACATACACGAAAACTGTTAATAAGTCAAGTAAAATCGAGAGAGCTTCCCCAGAGAGAAAACGCTGAATCTTGCGATTTTCCCCGACGCGGGAGATAATATCCCCCACATAGCGGGACTCGAAGTAACCGAGGGGCAGGCTGAGAGTATGGCGAATAAAACCGGTGATTAATGCCGTATCGATGCGATTAGCGGTGTGATCGAGAAGATACGCGCGTAAACCAGTAATTGCCACCCGAAAAACCGCGAAAATTAGCGCACCGATACCCATCGCCCAAAGGGTGGTTAACGAACCCTGCACGATCACTCGATCGAGGATTAACTGGGTGAAAATCGGCGTAATTAAGCCGAATATTTGGATAAAAAGCGAGGCGACGAAAATTTCCAGCAGCACGAACCAATGGGGTTCCAGTAAGCGATAAAACTGCCAGAGTGAGGCTTTATCCTCTTTCGTGTCCCGGAATTTCTGGTTCGGTTGGAGCAGAAGGGTGAATCCCGTCCATTTACTGGCGAATTCGGCACGACTTAGGGTTAATTGCCCGATCGCCGGATCGCCAATAATGACCTGTTTGGCGGTAATTTTCCAGATAACAACGAAGTGTTTGCCTTCCCAGTGAGCGATCGCCGGTAGGGGTTGTTTAACTAATCCCTCTAGAGTCGCTTTTACCGGACGGGTGGAGAGGCCGATATTTTCCGCTGCCGTGATCAGTCCCTTCAGGGATGCTCCGTCGCGGTTGACGTTGGCCATTTCCCGCAAACGGTTGACGCTGATTCTTTTGCCCCAATAACGGGCGATCATGACTAAACCGGCCGCCCCGCAATCGGAGGCGGACTGTTGCTCGAAAAAGGGATAACGGCGGAGGGATTGCCCGATCCAGTGACCTAACCGCTGCGCCGGAGAGGGGAAATAGGCTCGATCGCTTTTTTTGTCCGTTTCTTCTGTCTTCGTCCCAAGAACTTGCTCAATTTCCCGCGCCCGTTGCAGTAATGTTTTTTTCAGGGCGGGGTGTTTTTTCAGGATCGGCCTCAGCGCGGACTCGGGGATAAGAAGTAGTTCCGCCTTCGCCGAGACTCGAACCGAGTAGGGAAGAAAACCCGATCGGGGAAAGAGGGAGAATTCTCCGAAAAATTCCTCGGTTTTGAGCGCTATCATCTCTTTTTGCTGCGAGTTCGCTATACGAACTTTGCCGCAAACGACTAGGTATAATCCGGGCTGTAGGGACAAGGTACCCGCTTCGGGAGAGAGGGCGATCGCCGTTTTCTGGAGACTCCGCCACTGGGTTTCGGACAGGAATTCCGGCCACGGATTCACGAGGCTGTGAGTATCGAGCATAGTTGTTTTAAGCTTTGGCTGAAGGAGAAAGATCGACGATGCGGAGCGGCTGTAGCTGTTTGCGGAGGCGATTGATGTGGGTGGGGGTGAGCGCAACCCCGAATTCTTTCTCTAGATGCTGCGCTAACCAAACTCCCGACCATCGCTTAAAGGAATAGCCGAAATCCCGGGGGGATTTACTAACCAGTTCCTTCAGGCGATCGAGGTAAGATTGATCAACTTTCGACGGGCGACCGCGGCGGTATTTCTGCCAGTGATCGATCTTGCCACTCTCAGCGATCAGTATCCATTTACTAGCGGTGGCGGCAGTACAATCGAGAAGCTTACGGATATCGGCCTGGGATTTGCCCTCGTCAGCGAAAAGAATGATTTGAATCCGTTTGCGATCAACATCAGAGATATTCGGTTCTGTTAAGATTTCGAGAAGTTGCTGACGTTCGGATGAGGATAGATATTTACCGGTGCTTGATGACATTGAGATAGCCTTTGCAACTATAAGTAAAAGCAGACAGCAGCATAGAGGAACGTTGAGGCAAGAAAGTTGTAAGTAGGGAGGCACAATTATTTGTAGGATGGGTTAGCGGTAGCGTAACCCATGCGGGCGTTGGGTTTCATGCTTCAACCCAACCTACGTTCATCTTATAGCGTTTCCTGTTGACAAGAGGTACATTCTCAATCCTGAAAAGCTTAATCAGCAAAGGTTAAAGTGTGCCACACAGATGTGAGAACTGTTATATATTTAATTCCACCCACCTACTTATTACTAGGTTGTACAATGGGCTGACTTCCCCGGGTGACGATCTCTTTCGCTGTCCTTAAATTATTATTTCCGCTGCAAAAGTGAACATTACGGAGTCTATTAAATTCTTTTTCTCTCGCCCGATCAAACCTCTCTAACACCTAACCCCCATCTCCCCATCTCCCCATCTCCCTATCTCCCCACTAGCCACTGATAACTGATCACTGATTGCTGATCACTGATTGCTGACTACTCAAAATCGTTATGACTATGATATAGTTGTTAAGGAATGTAAAAATAGTTGCATTTTCCCAGAAACTAGATTAAGGAGATTAAGAGTATGACCGCCGAAGGTTGCTTAAGAGTCGGACAAGCAGCGCCGGATTTCAGCGCCACCGCCGTTTTCGATCAAGAGTTCAAAACCATCAAATTATCGGATTATCGGGGTAAATACGTCGTTTTATTCTTCTATCCCCTCGATTTTACCTTTGTTTGCCCCACGGAAATTACCGCTTTCAGCGATCGAGTTAGCGAATTTGGCAGTATCAACACCGAGATTTTAGGGGTGTCCGTCGATAGCGAATTTGCTCACCTGGCATGGATTCAAACCGAGAGAAAATCCGGCGGTGTCGGTGATGTGGCCTATCCGTTGGTGTCGGATCTAAAAAAAGAAATCAGCACCGCTTACAATGTTCTTGACCCAGATGCAGGGGTGTCCCTGCGTGGTCTCTTTATCATCGATAAAGAAGGTGTTATCCAACACGCTACTATTAATAATCTTTCCTTTGGTCGCAGTGTCGATGAAACCCTCCGCACTCTGAAAGCGATTCAATACGTCCAATCCCACCCGGATGAAGTTTGTCCCGCCGGTTGGCAAGAAGGCGATGCTACCATGGTTCCCGACCCTGTGAAGTCGAAAGTTTACTTCGCGGCAGTTTAGTTAAAGGTCGTCAGCAGTCCCTCAGCTATAGATGGGGGGAGACTTTTAAGGGGGGTGAAATAATTCACCCCTCAACTTGATCGGAAAATTTTCTGGAAAATTTGCCCTATTAGCCATGATCTCATCTAGAATACAGGCCAGCAAGTCTAGAAAGAGTCACGGCAATCTATGACTACCAGTAATTATGATTCCGAGTTGACAGTTTTGGGATTACCCGCAGCCAAAGGTAGATGGTTATTAATACCTCTAGGAATGGGCGTTTTACTCTGTTTAGGGACGGTGTACTCTTGGAGTATCTTTAGAAAACCCCTAGAAACAGAATTAAATCTCAGCGCCACGGAAAGCCTATTACCCTACACTGTGGCCCTAGTATTTTATGCCGCTTCTATGCCGATCGCTGGTTTTTTTATCCCCCGGGTAGGCACTCGCAGGATGACCGCTCTCGGCGGAATTATCGTCGGTTTAGGCTATATTCTCGCTAGTTTTGCCGCTCAGATCCAGACAATTATTCTTACCTACGGAGTCATTGCCGGCACGGGAGTCGGCATTGCTTACGGTGTTCCCATGGCAGTGGTGGCGCGCTGGTTTCCCGACAAAAAAGGTTTAGCGGTGGGTTTAACTATCATCGGATTTGGCCTTTCTCCCCTGATTACCGCACCTCTAGCCAATCGATTGATCAATGAATATAGCGTTAGACCAAGTTTAAGATTTTTGGGGATTATCTTTACAATAATTATTGTGATTATTGCGATCACAATGAAATTACCCCCCCAGGACTGGCAACCTCCCGCAAATTTAGCTAATCGAAAATCCGACTTTCAGGGCAATTATCCGGTGAATATGCTGAAAAGTCGCTCATTTTATGGACTATGGCTTTGCTATGCCATTGGTGCTTTAATTGGCTTGAGTGCTATCGGTATTTCTAGTCCCGTCGCTGAGGAAATTATCCAGATCGAGCCGGGGTTAGCCGCTAGTAGTGTTGCGCTATTTGCTTTGTTTAATGGTATTAGTCGTCCTTTGTTCGGTTGGTTAAGCGATCGCTGGAAACCCCATTATTTAGCGATCGGAGCCTATACACTCATTTTGATCGGCTGCCTGCTGATGGTCAAGGCCGAAAAAGGGGCGGTTACTAGCTATCTAGTGGCTTTTTGTCTATTTTGGTTCTGTTTAGGGGGATGGTTAGCCCTAGCTCCCGCTACTACTCTCCACTTCTTTAATCCTGACCACTACGCCCAAAATTATGGTATTGTTTTTACTGCCTACGGTGTTGGTGCTTTAATCGGCACTTTAGTAACCGGTAGAATTCGCGATTGGTTCGGTACTTACACTTATGCTTTTTATGCTATGGCTGTATTGGCAATACTGGGCATTTTTCTCGCTAGTGCCTTACTGAAAAGAGAGCGATCGCATCTATCAAATCCTAGCTAGTGGAGTTAATCTTAGCCTAGAGTAGATACTGCTGGCATTTTATAGTTTAAAAGACTCGAAAGAGGTCATATTAGACTGTATAGGTCTTTTAATCGCTCTTTTTCTGGGTGATTGTCGATCTTGAATCAAATCTCGGTTTTCCTCGAAGAAAGAAATTAACTGATCATCAGGGATTTCTTGGAATTCGCCAGTTTTCAATAAAACAGTAGCCATGGTAAATCGAACTCCTGAATATTCGTCTCGATCGCTATCAAAGCAGTCCTCTACTAATCAGGGGGTGTTCGCAGCTCTCAATAACTGTCAGCTAACCGCTCAAAATTGTCTTTATTCCTGGGATTTTTTCGGCCACTGCTGACGGCGATAACTGCTATACTGCCCATGAACATTGACTAGATAGGGAACTAGATAAGTCAGTGATGCCGCCAGCCAGCGATCGCTTGTCATGCGCCCAGACATTATAGCATAACCGTGGTTAATTGTCAATAAAATCGTCCCCACTACTACAGCCACTCTTATCCCGGTGGGGGCAAATTGGGGGGACAATAAAGCATGAAAATAGCCGATAATTCCTTTCATTGTCTATAAATCGCACTCTATCAGGCGAGTAAAACAAAAAGTCACCATTTTTAACCCGTAGGGAGACTTCCACCAGAGAGCGGGAAAACAGCCTTGAGGAGCTGCGAGACTAAAATCCCAGTGATCATAATCATCGATGCGCCACTCATCTTTGTTGCGCCATCCCACCAATTCCCCAAATTTTCTAATCGTTTCCGCGTCTTGGGTACGCAGGGTGTTAATGTCACCGCCGGCGGCAAAATATAACTTCACCTGATTGCTAAAACCGAAATGATCGCCGCTATAATTTTTCCAAAGGCGATCGAGTACCCGAATCACATTAACGGGAAACCGCATCATATCCTCTGGGGTTAAAGTATCGCGGGTTCTGCCGGCAGCTTCGAGGATAACTCGGAGAGTTTCTGCGTCTGCCTCCCTAAAGTTCCCCTCAGCTAGGAATTGCTGTAATTTACTATAGCGCTCGATGTCCGGAACTAACATCTGACGCGCTTCGATCAGGGCAACCCGTTCGGTTAAAGATTGCAATTGAACTAAAATATCCTGAAGTTGGACGTTAATATCTGACATAAATGTAAAGGGGTTTGTTGACTGCAAAAATTAGCGATTTATCGGCAGAATAATTATTGATTTACCGCTTCTAATCTTGATTTAACAAAGCGATTCATCCATGCTTCTAGATAGATGCGATTGGCTTTTTGCTCTTTTAAATCTGTGGTAGTTAAAGGGTAAGGTGCTAATCCTTGAATGGCTGCCGTTGTTACACAAAACATCGACTTTTGAAAGGTTTCGCAGATCTGAACTAATAAATCTTCTTCTTGACGAAAACTCTTTTTATAAATGTCGTGCAGATAATCTGGTAAAAAGTGACGCATATCCTGCATTAATAGTGTGGGAGGAATCCCTGCACCTCCGATGGGTAAAGGATCCGCATACAAAGCACCATAGGCAAACATTCCTTGATCGTAGGGAATTTGATAGGCTTGGGCATTATAGGAAATTGTACCGGGGAAAGGTGTTCCGCGAAAGAAAACCGCCTCAACGTAGGGGATTGCCGTATCCGCAAGAAAGGTTAATCCTGCCGATTTGGGGATAAGATCATAGGTTTGTCCTTTGATTTTTACCTGATAGACAATTCCTTGACTAGCATTATCGACTAAATTTTTCTTAATGTGTGCCACCACTGCGGGAATACTGGTAATTTTTCCGGCATCGTAGAGATCGGATAAACTTAAAAAAGTATCGGCCATAATTCGCCAAAATTGACCTAAACCGCTATAGTAGGCCATCATCCGCATTTGTTCTGGCAAAAATTCAGGAAAGGCTTTATTTAAAATTAAAACTAGCGGATTATTCCTAAATTTGGCTTGAATAACCTTGGCTGTTACTTCCCGAAAAGCGACACTATCTACATAACTATCTAAACCACCCCCACCATGCCAAAACATGGCTTTCATACAGTATTCAGCATACTCAAAATTAATGCGATCATGCCACCAGTGTTGGAGTAATTTCTGCCAAGATACTTGACCATTAAAATATTTAAAGAAGGGGAAAAAAACCAAAAACTGATTTTCTGCAATATAAATTAAATTTTTGGAATAAGCATCTAACACCACTCCATAACTTTTCAGGATACCCACTACCTCGATCAAATTCTGGGGAGTATCTTTTAACAATGCTTCCCCAGCAGTGAGACGATCAATATAGGATGCTAGGGGATGAGAGGAGGACTTGACAGGGGTAGTGACCATGCTAGAAGCTTGATAAAATAACTTTCCTCATCTATTTTAACCCATAAAAGCACAACCAATTAGCGGCGGTGGCACGGCGAGTCATGCGGGGATTGAATTCGCCAATTTTATAACCAGTAAACCCCAATTTATCTTTTAATAATTGTTTATTTTCTGGCAAGATCGATCGAGTTAATTTTACTGTTGGGGGACGATTGCCAATAAAATCCGGGGGTTGAGGATATTCACCTCGCCAATCTTCCTCTACTTGACTATTATCCCATTTTCCTTGACTTTCATCGTAGCGATAACCTAAACTTTGCCAGACCAATTTATTAACGGTTTCGTCGTCAATTTCATCGTTAATAATCGCCCAAATTGTCTCTATATTTAATTCTGGTAGTTCCATAGATTAAGTAAATAGGAGATGGGGAGATGGGGAGATGGGAGATGGGGAAGTGGGGTGATGAGAAGAATAAATAAAAATAATCTCCTGAATCCTGACTCCCGACTCCTGAATCCTGAATCCTGATCACTGATCACTGATCACTGATCACTGATCACTGACAATGGTAAACAACATCATTGATCATCACGCAAGCGTAGCCCATTTTGCCTCCTTCTAACGCCAAAATTATTTTTATTTTAACTATCGGTGTAGTGTCGGTTTCTGCATCGGCAATTTTTATCCGGTTAGCGATCGAAGCGGTAGGTAATGCTACGATCGCATTTAGTTTATTTTTAGCCACTTCTCGTCTGATATTGGCTTCTGTTGTCTTAATTCCGAACTGGTTTACCTTATCACGCCAAAAAGTCCCTGTTCAAGCCTATTATTACGCAGTGGGAGCGGGATTTTGTTTAGCTCTCCATTTTGCTACTTGGATTAGTTCTCTATCTTACACATCGATCGCCGCTTCTACCACTTTAGTCACCACTAATCCCCTCTGGGTTTCTCTGTTGGGTTGGTGGTGGTTTCGAGAAAAACCGAGCAAATTAACCTTTATCGGCATTTTTGTGGCTCTAACGGGGGGATTATTCATTGTTTTAGCCGATCAATCTCTCAGTAGTTCTTATCCTAACCCTTTATTGGGCAATAGCTTGGCTTTAATTGGGGCAATTCTCGTTAGTGGTTATATTCTCCTCGGACGGGAAGCACAAAGAAAGGGCTTAAATATTAAGAATTATATAACTGTAGCCTACACTACCGCAGGATTAGCTTTATTACCTTCTATTTTTTTATTCGGTCAAGGTTACGAAAGCTATCCCTTATCCGTGTATGTTTATGTGTTAATGATGGCGATTTTTCCGCAATTAATCGGTCATACTAGCTTTAACTGGGCTTTGCGATGGATAGCACCGACAATAGTAACCATGGTAATTTTATTAGAGCCAATCGCCGCTAGTCTGTTAGGAGTGTTCATTTTTGGTGAAATACCAGCCCAAGAAGTCATTTATGGCGGATTAATTCTGTTAATCGGCGTAGGCATTGCTATTTTAGGCGGATAAGCTTGTTAGTGTATCTAAATTACTGGTTAAGTGTAATCTCGATCGCCGACAAAGAAAGAATAGATTAGTGTACAATGCTAACTGCATGAGAGTTTAGACAATCTGAATCACTTGAGCAATAGGGTTTTCGGGGAATTAATTCCCTGACTAGAGTTATCGAAAATTTGGGTTAAAACCCCGTCGTTTTACGACGGCTTTAAGCTACAATGGAAAAAGCGATAACCAAGCTAAAAACTGAACCTTGACCACAGATAGTAGGGGGTTTCGTTCAGAAAAGACTTCAAATTCGGCCT